>CAUPOD010000323.1:0-4040 GCA_963512745.1 uncultured Burkholderia sp.
ACGCAGCGCTGGCCGCGGCCGATCCCGCCGTGGCGAACTTGCTGAAGGCCGACCTGACCGACCCGGCCGGCCGCCCCGCGACGCTCGCGACGTTCCAAGGCCAGACGCTCGTCGTGAACTTCTGGGCGTCGTGGTGCGGCCCGTGCGTGCGCGAGATGCCGATGCTCGACAAGCTCGCGCGGCAATACGCGAAGAAGGGCGTGCGTTTCATCGGCGTCGGCGTCGATTCGCAGGAGAACGTGCAGAACTTCCTCGCCAAGGTCCAGGTCGGCTACCCGGTTTTCGTCAGCGGCTACGGCGGCGCCGATCTCGCGCGGCGCCTCGGCGATGCGATGGGCGGCCTGCCGTTCACGGTCGTGATCGACAAAAATGGCCAAATCGTCAGCACGCAAGTCGGCGCGGTGCGTGTCGATGCGCTCGAACACGCGCTTGCGGCGCATTGAGGCGAGCCCGTGTATGCTGGCGAGTTAGCGTAAATTTGAAGATACTTGACATTGAATTGCGTGCAGATAGCGCGCGCTTCTGCGAAAAAACGCTAAGTGCGCGCAAGACCGTCGAGCAATTTCTTCTATAAAACTAGACAACAGTTTCTAAATAGCGCTAAAGTTCGCGCAATTCCGCAGAATTCGACCGGTGATGACACGTTTGCTCGTTCTGCATGGCCCTAACCTGAATTTGCTCGGCACGCGCGAGCCGCAGGTGTACGGCCATGTCACGCTGCCGCAGATCGACCAGGCCCTCGTAGCCCGGGCGCAAGCCGCGGGCGCCGAACTGGCGAGCTTCCAGAGCAACCACGAAGGCGCGCTGGTCGATCGGATCCAGGCCGCCCGCGCCGAGCAGGTCGACTTCATCGTCATCAACCCGGCTGCGTATACGCATACCAGCGTGGCGATCCGCGACGCGCTCGTGGGCGTGGGCATCCCGTACGTCGAGGTGCATCTGTCGAACGTGCATCGCCGCGAACCGTTCCGGCACCACTCCTATCTGTCCGATCAGGCGGAAGGCGTGATCTGCGGGCTCGGCTGGCTCGGCTACTTGTATGCGCTCGACTACGCGCTCGACAAGCTCGCGGCGGCGCGGAGCTAGTCCCCATGGGACGCGGAGTTGGCGTTCGCGGCCGAGCGCCGCATGGACAGACATTCGATGATTCGACGCCGGCGCGGCCGGCGTTTCACGTATAAAAAGGGGAATTCCCGATGGACCTTCGCAAGCTGAAAACCCTGATCGACCTCGTTTCCGAATCCGGCATTTCCGAGCTGGAAGTGACCGAAGGCGAAGGCAAGGTGCGCATCGTCAAGAACGCAGCGCCGGTCTATGTGCAGCAACCGAGCGGTTACGCACCGCAACCCGCGATCTCGGCACCGGCCGCTCCGGCCGCCGAAGCGGCTGCTGCGCCCGCCGCGGCGGCAGTGCCGGCCGTGCCGCAAGGCCACGTCGTGACGTCGCCGATGGTGGGCTCGTTCTACCGCGCGCCGTCGCCGGGCGCCGATCCGTTCGTGCAGGTCGGCGACACGGTCAAGGAAGGGCAGACGCTTTGCATCATCGAAGCCATGAAGCTCCTCAACGAAATCGAGTCGGACAAAGCCGGCGTGATCAAGGAAATCCTGGTCGAGAACGGCCAAGCCGTCGAGTACGGCCAGCCGCTGTTCGTGATCGGCTAAGACCTCGCCCGCCCGTCGCGGGCAGTCCGCAGCCGGCGCGCACCGCGCGCCCCTCGCAGAGATACACGCTATGTTCGAAAAAATCCTCATTGCCAATCGCGGCGAAATCGCACTGCGCATTCAGCGCGCGTGCCGCGAACTGGGCGTCAAGACGGTCGTCGTCTATTCCGAAGCCGACAAGGAAGCCAAGTACGTCAAGCTCGCCGACGAAGCGGTCTGTATCGGCCCGGCTCCGTCGAATCTGAGCTACCTGAATATGCCGGCGCTGATCAGCGCCGCGGAAGTCACCGACGCCGAAGCGATCCACCCCGGCTACGGCTTCCTGTCCGAGAACGCCGACTTCGCGGAGCGTGTCGAGCAGTCCGGCTTCACGTTCATCGGCCCGCGTCCGGAAACGATCCGCCTGATGGGCGACAAGGTCACGGCCAAGCAGACCATGATCAAGACCGGCGTGCCGTGCGTGCCGGGCTCGGAAGGCGCGTTGCCCGACGATCCGAAGGAAATCGTGCGCATTGCGCGCTCGATCGGCTACCCGGTCATCATCAAGGCCGCGGGCGGCGGCGGCGGGCGCGGCATGCGTGTCGTGCACACCGAGGCGGCGCTCGTCAACGCGGTCAACATGACGCGCGAGGAAGCGGGCCGCGCGTTCGGCAACCCGCAGGTCTATATGGAGAAGTTCCTCGAGAACCCGCGCCATATCGAGATCCAGGTGCTGGCCGACGCGTACCGCAACGCCGTGTGGCTCGGCGAGCGCGACTGCTCGATGCAGCGCCGCCACCAGAAGGTGATCGAGGAAGCGCCGGCGCCCGGCATTCCGCGCCGCCTGATCGAGCGCATCGGCGACCGCTGCGCCGACGCGTGCAAGAAGATGGGCTACCTCGGCGCGGGCACGTTCGAGTTCCTGTTCGAGAACGGCGAGTTCTACTTCATCGAGATGAACACGCGCGTGCAGGTCGAGCATCCCGTCAGCGAGCTGATCACGGGCATCGACATCGTGCAGGAACAGATCCGCATCGCCGCGGGCGAGAAGCTCGGCTTCCGCCAGCGCGACATCCAGTTCCGCGGCCACGCGATCGAATGCCGGATCAACGCGGAAGATCCGTTCAAGTTCACGCCGTCGCCGGGCCGCATCACGTCGTGGCATACGCCGGGCGGCCCGGGCATCCGCGTCGATTCGCATGCGTACAACGGCTATTTCGTGCCGCCGAACTACGATTCGATGATCGGCAAGGTGATCTCGTACGGCGCGACGCGCGAGCAGGCCATCAACCGCATGCGCACCGCGCTGTCGGAGATGGTCGTCGAAGGCATCAAGACCAACATCCCGCTGCACCGCGAGCTGATGCTCGACTCGAAGTTCGTCGAAGGCGGCCCGAGCATCCATTATCTCGAGCAGCGTCTCGCGGCCAAGCAGGCCGCGGGCGAAGAAGCCTGAGCACGAGCATGAGCTACCGCGAACTGCTCGTCGAACTCGCGCGCGACCGCGCCGAGGCGCTCTCCGATGCGCTGCTCGAGCTCGGCGCGCTGTCGGTTTCGGTCGAAGACGCCGATGCCGACACGCCCGACGAACAGCCGCTGTTCGGCGAACCGGGCCTCACGCCCGACCACACCGCGTGGCAGCATTCGCGCGTCGTCGCGCTGCTCGACACGGCGCACGAACCGGCCGTACTGCTCGCGGCCGCCGCGAACCAGATCGGCCTCGAGGCCGTGCCCGCGTTCACGGTGCGCGACGTCGAGGAGCAGGATTGGGTCCGCCTCACGCAGGCGCAGTTCGATCCGATCCCGATCGGCGAGAAGATCTGGGTCGTGCCGTCCTGGCACGACGCGCCCGATCCGAACGCGCTCGTGCTCGAACTCGATCCGGGCCTCGCGTTCGGCACCGGCAGCCACCCGACCACGCGCCTGTGCATGGAATGGCTCGAACAGTTCGTGCAGCCGGGGCAAGCGGTGCTCGACTACGGCTGCGGCTCGGGCATCCTGGCGATCCTCGCGCAGAAATGCGGCGCCGATCCCGTGATCGGCATCGACATCGACCCGCAAGCCGTAGAAGCCGCGCGCCAGAACAGCGAGCGCAATCGCGCGCCCGTGACCTACGGCCTGCCCGATGCGTGCCCGGACCGGACCTTCGACATCGTCGTCGCCAACATCCTCTCGAACCCGCTCAAGCTGATGGCGTCGATGCTGACCTCGAAGGTCAAGCCCGGCGGCCGCATCGCGCTGTCGGGCGTGCTCGCGCGCCAGGCCGACGAAGTCGCGGCCGTCTATGCGCCGTACATCGAGATCGAGGTCGGGCGCGAGCACGAAGGCTGGGTCTGCCTCAGCGGGCGGCGTGCGGCGGCGTAACTGCGCCCGACCGAAACGCCGCAGCCTGCGCAAATC
>CAUPOD010000324.1:0-4034 GCA_963512745.1 uncultured Burkholderia sp.
GCCCGTCGCCGATCTACTCGACCCGCTCAGCGAGCGCACGACGACGCTGCATGCGGGCGTGGCGGGCGTCCTGTATGCGCGCCGCCTCGGGCGGTTCGCGGCCGCGGGCATGGAGATCGCGCGCATCGCGGGCACCACGCCGACGCGCAGCGGCTCGCTGTTATCAGCCTGACACAGACCTGACATAGACTCCGCGGGGCGCCCGAAACGCCGCCCGTTGCGGCGCTCGCGGCGCCGGGATGGCCGCCGCGCGGCCCCCTGCTTTCGTCTGACCATTCGTTGCATTAGCGCAACAAAATTCCAAAGATGACACTTTTGTCATCATCCCGAAGGCGCTTGTGGATAAAGTACGGCCAGTATCTACCGCACCTTATTTATTTTTATCCGGGATTACTGATCCTTTCACTCGTTGGAGAGAGCCTTGAATAAGAAAATTCTGACCCTCGCCGTCCTCGGCGCGACCGCGACCGCCGCGCACGCACAAAGCAGCGTCACGCTGTACGGCCTGATCGACGCCGGCGTGAGCTACGTCAACCACACCGGCGGCTACGGCAAGAAGACCGGCAAGGAATTCGAATACCAAGACGGCGCCGCAAGCGGCACGCGTTGGGGCATGCGCGGCGTGGAAGACCTGGGCAACGGCCTGAAGGCGGTCTTCACGTTGGAAGGCGGCTTCAACAGCGGCACGGGTTCGTCGAACCAAGGCGGTAACCTGTTCGGCCGTCAAGCATTCGTCGGTCTGGCGCAAGACGGCGTCGGCCAAGTCACGTTCGGCCGTCAATACTCGTTCTCGACCGATATCCTCGGCGCGAAGTACGCCAACGGCGGCAACTCGGTCGCAGGCAACTGGGCTTACCACTTCAGCGACATCGATCAGCTCGCATCGAGCCGTATCAACAACGCGGTCAAGTTCACGAGCGCCAACTTCAACGGCCTGACGTTCGGCGCGTTGTACGGCTTCTCGAACACGTCGTCGTTCGCAGGCGGCCCGGTGGGTTCGGGCACGGCCTCGTCGCGCGCATACAGCTTCGGCGCGAACTACGAAAACGGTCCGTTCGGCCTGGGCGCTGCCTACACCGACATCACCTACCCGGGTCAGACGTACGGTTCGTCGACGCTGTTCACCTCGTCGCTGCCGGTCGCAGGCACGGCTACGGCAGTCGGCAACCTGAAGGATCTGCGCACGTTCGGCGTCGGCGGCAAGTTCACGTACGGTCCGGCTACGGCATGGGCTCTGTGGACCAACACGCGTCTCGAGCCGCTGCCGACCCTCGGCCTGAAGAACACGGTGTACAACGCGTTCGACGCGGGCGCCAAGTACGCGCTGACGCCGGCTCTGTCGCTGCAAGGCAACTACACGTACTCGCGCGTGTCGGATTCGGTCTCGGGCCACTGGAACCAGTTCACGGGCGCCGTCGACTACTCGCTGAGCAAGCGCACGGACGTGTACGTCGAAGGTTCGTACGAAAAGGCTTCGGGCCATCTGTTCGAATCGCAAATCGGCCTGAGCTCGTCGGCTGGTTTCGCGGCATCGGGCACGGGTTCGAAGAACCAGATCGCCGCTCGCGTCGGCCTGCGCACCCGCTTCTAAGCGAATCGCGCGGCTTAGCCGCTCAGAAACGCCCCGCTTCGGCGGGGCGTTTTTTTTGCGCGTTTCGCAGCGGGCCTCCAGCCGTTTAAGGCTCGTTTAATTCTGACTTGCGACGATGCTTGCACCCCCTGTTTGCCGCCAGTGTACTCGGCGGCATTTTTTTGTCGCTGGGCCGCCCCAAGAAAAAAAACGGCCCCGTCGGGGGGGGCAACAAGCCGAAGGCGCCGTGCGGGAACATTTTCTGTCCGCGCGGGGTTCTCAACGGGTTCTCAATTCAGGAGCGGAGGTAAACGTGATCGAAGATACCGTTTTCAGCCATCTGCATATGCTTCTCACGCGCGAGCACGCGTATCCGGTGCAAAGCTGCCGCGTGTCCGTCGCCGTGCAGCGCCCGTGGGGCAAGCCGTACCGTCTGGTCGAGTGGACCATGCATCACGACGCGCCGGCGCGCCGCCGCGTGGTGCCGGCCGATCTCAGCGAACGGGAGATCGCCGAAGCCGTCGCGTCGCACGTGCCCGGTCGCGTTTACGGCGACGGTATGGCACAGTTCTGAATTCCCTATGCGCGCCGGCCAATCCATGCACTCGTATTTCGATGAAAAAGGCGTTCTGCTGACCGAACGCGGCCTCGCGGTAGCCGGTCATTTCTTTGCGCTGCGCGACATGCGCGGCGTGCGCATCGAAACGGTCGGGCGCGACCGCCGCCTGCCCATCGTGCTCGCGCTGATCGGCCTGGCCACGCTCGCCGCGGGCATCGGCTTTCGCCAGCCCGCGCCGATGGTGATCGGCATCATGCTCGCGGGAGTCGGCTGGCTCAATTGGAAGGCGCAGGACGTCGTCCACTATCTGTGGATCGAGACGCCCGACGGCCCGCGCGAGGCGCTCGGCAGCACCGATGCGTCGTTCGTCGAGCGCGTCGCGCAGGCCGTGCGCACGGCGCTGGCGGGCCGCAGCGAGCCCGCCGGCCAACCGCAGCACGGCTAGGCCTCAATAAAGGGCGCCCGCGCCTCAGGCCGCGCGCCGCTGCGCGAAATACGCCTTGACCGCGTCCACGAAGCGGTCGATATCCTCCGCCGACACGTCGCGATGCGTGACGAAGCGCGATGCGTAGAGCATCTGCGTGAGGATGCCGCGTTCCTTGAGCCATGCCTCGAGCGGCGCGCAGTCGGCCGCGGGGAATTGCGCGAACACCATGTTGGTCGCGTGCCCCGTGACCGTCACCTCGCCGATCTGCGCGAGGCCGCGCGCGAGCCGCGCGGCGTTCGCATGATCCTCGGCCAGACGCTCGACGTTGTGTTCGAGCGCGTACAGGCACGCAGCCGCGAGCACGCCCGACTGGCGCATGCCGCCGCCGAGCACCTTGCGCCAGCGCGCCGCGCGCTCGACCACCTCCGCGCTGCCCACGAGCACCGAGCCGACCGGCGCGGCCAAACCTTTCGAAAAGCAGATCGAAACCGAATCGAACGGCGCCGTCAGCGCGCCGAGCGGGGCGTCGCTCGCCACCGCTGCGTTGAACACGCGCGCGCCGTCCAGATGCGTGGCAAGGCCGCGGCTCTTGGCGAACGCGGTTGCCTCGGCCACGTAAGCAGCCGGCAGCACCTTGCCGCCGATCGTGTTTTCGAGCGCGAACAGGCGCGTGCGCGCGAAGTGATTGTCGAGCGGCTTGATCGCGGCCGCGACCTTGTCGAGCGGCAGCGTGCCGTCGGGCGCGTTCTCGAGCGGCTGCGGCTGGATGCTGCCGAGCACGGCGGCGCCGCCGCCTTCGTATTTGTAGGTGTGGGCCAGCTGGCCGACCAGATATTCGTCGCCGCGCTCGCAGTGCGCCATCAACGCGGCGAGATTGCTTTGCGTGCCGCTCGGGAAAAACAGCCCGGCGGCCTTGCCCGCGCGTTCGGCGACCACGGCTTGCAGGCGCAGGACGGTGGGGTCGTCGCCCCAGACGTCGTCGCCGACCTCGGCCGCGCACATGGCGGCGAGCATCGGCTGGCTGGGGCGGGTAACGGTGTCGCTGCGTAAATCGATCATGGAAGTTCCGGTGGGGAAGCGCACGGACGCGCCGCGCGCTGGGCTAGGGCCGATTCACGCGAAGCGCGGCACAAGCCCATGGAACTTCGCAGTTTACGTAATTCGGCCCCGTCTGGGGCAACGCGCGCCACGCGACAAGCTGGAGCAAGCCGCGTGGGCGGGGGGCGGACGCACGCTGCGAGGGCGGCCGGACGTCGAGGCGGACCGCCCGGGATGCGGCTCGCTCAGTACGCCGAATAACCGGACGGCGGCGGGGGCGGCGGCGCATAACCGCCGTTCTGGTAACCCTGCTGCTGCGGGTAGTAGCCCTGCTGCTGCATGCTCTGCATGCGCGCGGACATCGGCACGCGCTCGCCCGCCGCGTACATGCACTGCGTATACGCGAAATCGTAGCGGCGCTGCACGGTATAGCCCGACGC
>CAUPOD010000325.1:0-4024 GCA_963512745.1 uncultured Burkholderia sp.
GCGGCCTGGTGCCGTGCCCGGCCTCGATCACGGCGCTGCTGCTCTGCCTGCAGTTGAAGCAATTCAGCCTCGGCGCCGCGCTCGTGCTGTGCTTCAGCATCGGGCTCGCGATCACGATGGTCGCGTCGGGCGCGCTCGCCGCGCTGAGCGTCAAGCACGTGTCCAAGCGCTGGAGCGGCTTCGGCGATTTCGCGCGCAAGGCGCCTTATCTATCGGGATGCTTGATCGTGCTGGTGGGGTTGTATGTGGGCTACCAAGGCGTTTCGGCGCTGATCGCAGCCTGAGTCCCGAGCCTCATCCCCGGCATAACCGAGACAATCGCGGCCCAAGGTTCCGGGCATCGTCCCCGGCATGAAACCGAGCCGAGCCGAACCGGGCCGGTCCGCCAACGGGCTACCGGCTCGCCACGAGTTCCTCGAACAGCAGCGTGCGCAGAGCCTCGATCGCCGAGCCGTGCAGGCCGACCGTATTGCGCACGAAGAGCCCCAGGTTTGCCGCCGGTGCTCTCGGCAGACCTTCGGCGGCGCCGAGCACGCGCATCGCGTGGTGCCGGATCCCGCCTTCGAGCAGCACCGACACACCGAGGCCCGCTTCGACGGCCGACTGTATCGCGGGCAGGCTCGTGCTCGTGCACACCACGCGCCATGCGATCTTCCTGCGCCGCAAAATCGCGAATACCTGTTCCTGCCACGGGCAGATGCCGTCGAACGCCACGATCGGCAGCAGATCCTCGCGCGTGGCCGGATAGCCGCGCGCGCCGACCCAGAAAAGCGGCTGCGACCACGTCGCCTCGGGCTTCGCATCGACCATCGCCGGATCGGCGATGAGCACGTCGAGCGTGCCTTCGAGAAAGCGCTCGGCGAGGGTGCTGCTGGTATCGACGACCATGTCTAGACTGATCTGCGGATGCGCGACCGAAAAGCGCCGCAGCGCATACGGCAGGCGGCCCGCGGCGACGTCTTCGAGCATGCCCAGCCGCACCGTGCCGGCAATGCCTTCCGCGGCCAGATTGCGCCGCGCGTCCTCGCCGGCGCCGAGAATCGCATGCGCATACGGCAACAGCCGGCTGCCCGCTTCGGTCAGCAGCATGCCGCGCGGCGTGCGTTCGAGCAACGCGCGGCCCACGTCGTCCTCGAGCCGGCGCATTTGCATGCTGATCGCAGCCTGCGTGCGCGACAGCCGTGTCGCAGCCGCGCTGACGGTGCCCGTTTCCACGACGGTCACGAAGGTTCTAAGCAGATTGCTGTCGAAGTCGCGCATCACGTGATCCCACTGTGGTATCAATATTGTTGATATACCGATAACGATTATTAGATTACTTTAACTCGCCGCAAGCAATAGGATGAAATGGTTCGCCTCGTGCAGCCGGCCCTCTGCTGCCGCGCCGCGAGCGTCATTCAACGCCCATCTCGCTCATGAAAAACGTCCTCTCCGCCGCGCCCGCTCCGCAGCCCGCGCGGTTCGATCTCAAGTCGCCGAACGGCCGCATGCTCGTCGCGGTGCTGCTCGGGCTGTGCTCGATGTCGAGCGTGCAATTCGGTTCGGCCCTGTCGGCGCCGGTCATGGATAGATTCGGGGTATTCAGCACGACGTGGCTGCGGCTGACCTGGGCCGCCGTCATTCTCGCGATTGCCGCGCAGCCGAAATTCCGCAGCTATACGCGCAAACATTGGGTTGCCGCTGGTCTGCTGGGCGCTTCGATGGCGCTGCTGACGCTGTGCTTCTTCTTCGCGATCACGCGTATTTCGCTCGGGCTGCTGGTCGCCGTCGGCTTTCTCGGCCCGCTTACCGTGGGCGCGCTCGGCGTGCGGCGCAAGCGCGCGATGCTGTGGCCGGCGCTGGCCGTGATCGGCGTCGGGCTGCTCGTGTACGACCGTTCCGGCTGGCACGGCGATCTCGTCGGCCTGCTATGCGCGGCGGGCGTGGCGCTCGGGTGGGGCGGCTATATCGTGCTGATGAAGCACAGCGGGAAGGTTTTCAACGGGCTCGAAGGGCTGACCGTGTCTCTGATCGTCGCCGCGCTGCTGTCGATGCCGTTCGGGCTCATGGAACACGGCTTCGCGATCGAACCCGCGCAGCTCGTCTCGACCGCGTGGCTCGCGGTACTCGTGCCGCTGCTGCCGTATACGCTGGAAATCATCGCGTTGCGGAACATACCTGCGTCGTCGTTCGGCATACTGATGAGTCTCGAACCCGCGCTCGGCGTGCTCGCGGGGTTCGTCGTGCTGCATCAAGCCATTACGGCGCAGCAGTTGCTCGGGGTCTTCTGCGTCGTCGGCGCGAGCATCGGGGTCGCGTTGTTCGCGGGTTGATGGCGGAGCGGGGCAGCGAAGTAGAGTGGTCCGCTTTGGAGAAGCGGACCGAAAACAAAAACGGCACCGTGTTTGCGCACGGTGCCGTTTTCAAATGCCAGGTACTGCAAGGAATTCTGTGGGGTGGCTGATGGGACTCGAACCCACGACGACAGGAATCACAATCCTGGACTCTACCAACTGAGCTACAGCCACCACTGAATCGCTCGGCAGTCAGTTACTGCAACCACCGAAGAAGCGAGATTATATAAAGCAAATTCACTCTTGTACAGTCTCTTTTTGAATAATTTCGCTCGACCGCCGCAGATGAGCGCGCGCCACGTCGAAAATCCGCAGATCGCCGCGCGCCAGCTCCTTGCTGTCCGACAGCACGCGGCGCCAGCCGCGCGCGCCGGCCACGCCGTGGTACAACCCCAGCGCGTGGCGCATGATCGCGCCCAGATACGTACCGCGCGCGAGCTCGCTCGCGCAATACGCGATCAGCTGTTCCTCGATGGCTTCGCGCGTCGGGGCGGGCGTATCGGCGCCGTAGAAGCGCGCATCGACCTCGGCCAGCACGTAAGGGTTGTGGTACGCCTCGCGGCCGAGCATCACGCCGTCCACGTGCTGCAGATGCTCGGCAGCTTCGTCGAGCGTCTTGATGCCGCCGTTGATCACGATCTCCAGATCCGGAAACTCGCGCTTGAGCCGGTACGCGTAATCGTATTTGAGCGGCGGGATCTCGCGGTTTTCCTTCGGCGACAAGCCCTTCAGGATCGCATTGCGCGCGTGCACGATGAACACCTCGCACCCGGCGTCCGCGACCGTGCCGACGAAATCGCGCACGTAGCCGTATTCCTCGACCGCATCGACGCCGATCCGGTGCTTGACCGTCACCGGCAGCGAAATCGCGTCGCGCATCGCCTTCACGCAATCGGCGACGAGCGCGGGCTCGTTCATCAGGCACGCGCCGAACGCGCCGCGCTGCACGCGCTCGGACGGGCAGCCGCAGTTCAGGTTGATCTCGTCGTAGCCCCATTGTTCGCCGAGCTTGGCCGAGCGCGCGAGATCGGCGGTCTCGCTGCCGCCCAACTGCAGCGCCACGGGCGCCTCGGCAGGCGTGAACGCAAGATGGCGCGCGACGTCGCCGTGCAGCAGCGCACCCGTCGTCACCATCTCCGTATACAGCCAGGTATCGCGGGAAATGGTGCGGTGGAACGCGCGGCAGTGACGATCGGTCCAGTCCATCATCGGCGCGACGGAGATGCGCCGGGGACTGGTTTTGGGGGATTCAAGCTGACTGGACATACGTTTTAGACTGATTCGATTCGATAGCGTGCGGTTTTTCCGCGTCTTGTCCCGAGCGGGCCGTCCCATACGGCCATACGGGGCCGCCAACTGTCACTCGTCGTTTGGAACGAAGACCGCCGCGCGGCGCCTCGGCCGCGACTACACGAGCGTCGGGCAGGGCGCAAAGCACGCGCATAGGCACGCACGCCGGGAAAACTCAAGGTTGCAAGTATAGGTTACGCGGAACCCGCCCGCCGCAACCGGCGCCGAAACGCGGCGGCTCGCCGGGTTTGTGTCAGTCCGCCGCCTTGGCGTGCGCGTCTTCCAGACAGGTCTGAAACAGCAGCGCCGCGCGCGACGGTCTCGGCGAACGCCGCAACAGGCTGACGAACCGGCACTGGTAATGGAACCGCTGCGGCGCGATCGGCTGCAATAGTCCCTTT
>CAUPOD010000326.1:0-4021 GCA_963512745.1 uncultured Burkholderia sp.
GCCCGGCGGGCACTCCCGGTTGAATCGACGCGTCGCGGGCCTCCCTGTGCGCGGCGGCGGCAGGCCATCGCGCTGGCCGTTCGGCCGAGGCGCGCGCGATGACGGCGGCGCCCCGTTTGCCGCTATCATCCCAACTCTACTGCGCGCAATCCTCTGCACAATGCCCTGTGCCATCGGCAGGCGGCGCGGTTCTTGCCTCGGGAGCATTCATGACGGTTATCGTGGTGGCGAATCCGAAGGGCGGCGTCGGCAAAAGCACGCTGTCGACGAATCTCGCCGGATATTTCGCGGCGCAGGGCGCCTGGGTGGCGCTCGCCGATCTGGATAAACAGCAGTCCGCGCACGCGTGGCTCGCGCTGCGCCCGGCCGGGCTGCCGCCGATCGAAAGCTGGGATCTGGACCCCGACAACCCCGCCAAGCCGCCGCGCGGCCTCGAATACGCGGTCATCGACACCCCGGCCGGCCTGCACGGCAACCGCATGAACCTCGCGCTCGAACGCGCCGACAAGGTGATCGTGCCGCTGCAGCCGTCGATGTTCGACATTCTCGCGACACAGTCGTTTCTGGAGCGGCTCGCGAACGAGAAGGCCGTCAGGAAGGGGGCCGTGCAGGTCGGCATCGTCGGTATGCGCGTCGATGCGCGCACGCGCTCGGCCGAGCAGCTGCATCGCTTCGTGGAAGGGCTCGATCTGCCTGTGCTCGGCTATTTGCGCGACACGCAGAACTACGTGCAACTGGCCGCGCACGGTTTGACGCTGTGGGACGTCGCGAAGAGCCGCGTCGAGAAGGATCTGGAACAGTGGCAGCCGATCGTCGAGTGGCTGGAGCGGCCGGCTACGAAACCGGCTTGAGGCGGGGCCGCACGGCGGCGCCCCGCGCGCGATCAGGTCCAGCTTTGCGTCGGCACGTGGTCGCGGCTGCCCTTGGCGCGGTTTTGTTCGTCGACGAACACGAGCTTCGGCTTCCAGCCCGCTTCGATCTCGGTCTCGTCGACCACGGCGAACGCTGCGATGATGACGAGGTCGCCCAACTGCGCGCGGCGCGCGGCCGACCCGTTCAGCGAGATCATGCCGATGCCGCGCTCGCCGCGGATCGCGTAGGTCGAGAAACGCTCGCCGTTGTTGATGTTCCAGATGTCGATGCGCTCGTTCTCGAGCAGCCCGGCCGCGTCGAGCAGATCCTCGTCGATCGCGCACGAGCCTTCGTAATGGAGCTCGCAGTGCGTGACTGTGGCGCGGTGGATTTTCGATTTCAGCATATGACGTTGCATCACGTCTCCTTCTTCAGTGCGGAGGGGCGGCCCTGACGCGCGCCGCTCAGATTTCCAGATTGTCGATCAGGCGCGTCGCGCCGAGCTTGGCGGCTGCCAGCACCACGAGCGGTTCGCCTGCCGCGATCTGCTCGGCGCTCGGCTCGATCAGGTTCGCCTGGCGGCGGATCGCGATGTAGTCGGGGCGCCAGCCGCGTTCGGCCAGGTGCACGTGCGCCTGCTGCTCGAGCTTGGCCAGGTCGTGCTCGCCGCCGTGCACGGCTTCTTTCACGCGCGTCAGCGTGCGGATCAGTTCCGGCGCTTCCGCGCGCTCTTCGGGCGACAGGTAGCGGTTGCGCGACGACAGCGCGAGGCCGTCGGCGTCGCGCACGGTCTCGGCCGCGATGATTTCGACCGGCAGCGCCAGTTGCTGGCACATGCGGCGCACGATCATCAGCTGCTGGTAGTCCTTCTTGCCGAACACGGCCACGCGCGGCTGCACGCAGGCCATGAGCTTGGTGACGACGGTGCACACGCCCGTGAAGAAGCCGGGGCGGAATTCGCCCTCGAGGATGTCGCCGAGGTCGTGCGGCGGCTGCACGCGGTATTCCTGCGGTTCGGGGTACATGTCGCGCTCGGTCGGCGCGAACAGCACGTAGACGTTTTCGCGTTGGAGTTTCTCGACGTCGTCGGCCATCGTGCGCGGGTACTTGTCGAAATCCTCGTTCGGGCCGAATTGCAGGCGGTTCACGAAGATGCTCGTCACGACGGGGTCGCCGTGCCGGCGCGCGAGCCGCATCAGCGATAGGTGCCCCTCGTGCAGGTTGCCCATGGTCGGCACGAAGGCGATGCGGTTCTGTCCGACCAGTTGGTCGCGAAGTTCCTGGATCGAGCTGATGACTTTCATGTGTGCGGGTCTCTCGTCCGGGCGATTTGGGGGCCAGGACCTGGGAAAAAACGTGCTGAGTCCGGGGCGGACGATTAGCGTCGGCGGATTGTAGAGGATTTGACGGGTGTGCGCACCTTTAAAGGCACGGTCGTTCTTTTTTGTGTACGCTGGGTGAAACGGGGGGATTTCTGGGGAAATGAGGGTCTGGTTAGGGTGGTTGGAAAACCGTCGGCAAGCTCAAACTTGGGAGGATGGGGAGGGGTGTCTGCTTCCGGTTGCCTCCAGCAGACACCCTTCCCCATCCTATAGCTTCAAGCGCCCAAAATCCAAAACCATCGGGGATCTATCGCTCGTGTGGGGGAGGGAGATTGGGGGTAGGGAGAGGGTGGCGCACGGCATGGGGGCAATTCGGCCGCAAGTGCCGGTTATGCGCTGGGTTGGTGTTTTGGGGCGATTGAACCTTCGGGACAGGGTAGGCTACTGGCCGGAGGCAACCGCAGGCCAGTAGCCTATCCTGTCCTCCCAAGCTTGAACGGGCCGACGGTGTTAAAACGAGCAACGAGCGGAGCTCGTTAAAAAAAACCTTTATGCAGGCAAATAAGCCAACCGCACATAAATCGGCGCAAACGGCTCGGCTTGCGTGATCTCCACCAGCGATTCCCGCGATAACTCGAGCATCGCGATGAAATTCACCACTACCACCGGCACCCCGCGCGACGTATCGAACAGCTCGGCGAACTCGACGAACCGGCTATCCTGCAGCCGCCGCAAAATCTGACTCATATGCTCGCGCACCGACAACTCCTCGCGCGAGATCTTGTGATGCTGCACGAGCTTGGCGCGCTTGATCACGTCGCCCCAGGCGGCACGCAGATCGTCGGCGTTGACGTCGGGGAAACGCGGCGTGAGACTCTGCTCGATATAGACATCCGCGCGCAAAAAATCGCGCCCCAGCTGCGGCAGTTGATCGAGCTGCTGCGCGGCCAGCTTCATGCGCTCGTATTCGAGCAGGCGCCGCACGAGCTCGGCGCGCGGATCCTCGGCTTCTTCGCCCGTGTCGCTCTTCTTGACCGGCAGCAGCATGCGCGACTTGATCTCGATCAGCATCGCCGCCATCAACAAATACTCGGCCGCAAGTTCGAGGTTCGACACGCGAATCTGCTCGACATAACCGAGATACTGGCGCGTCACGTCGGCCATCGGAATGTCGAGCACGTTGAAGTTCTGCTTGCGGATCAGATACAGCAGCAGATCGAGCGGCCCCTCGAAGGTTTCGAGAAATACCTCGAGCGCGTCGGGCGGGATGTAGAGATCCTGCGGCAGCTTGAACAGCGGCTCGCCGTACAGGCGCGCGAACGCGGCCACGCCGTCGACGGTGTCGGGCGTCGAATCGGCTTCGGCCGGCACGGCGAGCGCCTGTTCGGGCACCGCCTTGTCCGCTGCGCTCACGTCAGAAGTTCTGGTAATAAACGTACGGGGTCTGCTTGACGCGCGACGCTTGCTGTTCGGCGCGCTCGTCGAGATCGATCGGGGCCTTGTCCCACAAGAGGGCGCGGCCCTTGCGCTGCTCGTCGGCGAGCTTGGGGTCGTCCTGCTTGAGCTGATTCAGGAATTGCGTGACTTCGGACTGATACGGCATGGCTTGGCTTCCGTTCTCGTCGGGCGCGGCGCGCCCAGCGCCAGGATTTTACCGCAACGCGCGGCCGCCGGGCCCGCCTTGCGGCGCGCGCGGCGCGTCCCCGCCGCGAAGCGCTGATCCGTCACGATAATATGGTCAAATGAAGGCTTTGCGCATGCGCTGAAATGGAGGGCCGTTTGGCGGAATGGGCACGACAAGAGGGCGCGGAAGCGGGCGCAGCGGTCGATGCGGCGTGGTCGGCGGC
>CAUPOD010000327.1:0-4018 GCA_963512745.1 uncultured Burkholderia sp.
AGCCGAGGCCGCGGCGCACGGTTTGGACCGCTTACCGATCAGTCTTCGCGGCGCAGGTGCGGGAACAGCAGCACGTCGCGGATCGTCGGGCTGTCGGTCAGCAGCATGATCAGGCGGTCGATGCCGATGCCGCAGCCGCCCGTCGGGGGCATGCCGTACTCCAGCGCGCGGATGTAGTCGGCGTCGAAGTACATCGCTTCCTCGTCGCCGGCGTCCTTCTGGTCCACCTGCTTCTTGAAGCGCGCGGCCTGGTCTTCCGGATCGTTGAGTTCCGAGAAGCCGTTGGCGATCTCGCGGCCCGTCATGAACAGTTCGAAGCGCTCGGTGATACCGGGCGTGCTGTCCGACGCGCGCGCGAGCGGCGAGACTTCCACGGGGTAGTCGATGATGTAGGTCGGCTCCCACAACTGCGACTCGGCCGTTTCCTCGAACAGTGCGAGTTGCAGCGCGCCCGTGCCGGCGTTCAGGAACGCGGGCTGGTTCGTGTCCACGCCGAACTTCTTGAGTTCGGTGCGCAGGAACGCGGCGTCGGCCAGCTGCTCGTTCGTGTATTGCGGCGCGTACTTCTGGATCGCCTGCGTGATCGTGAGGCGGTGGAACGGCTTGGCGAGATCGAGTTCGCGGCCCTGGTACGTGAGCGTCGCGGTGCCGAGCGCGTCGAGCGCGGCCTGGCGGATCACCTGTTCCGTGAAGTCCATGAGCCACTTGTAGTCGGTGTACGCGGCATAGAACTCCATCATCGTGAATTCCGGATTGTGGCGCGGCGACACGCCCTCGTTGCGGAAATTCCGGTTGATCTCGAACACGCGCTCGAAGCCGCCGACGACGAGGCGCTTCAGGTAGAGCTCGGGCGCGATACGCAGGTACATCTGCATGTCGAGCGCGTTGTGGTGCGTCGTGAACGGCTTGGCCGCGGCGCCGCCCGGGATCGGGTGCAGCATCGGCGTTTCGACTTCCATGAAGTCGTTGTCGGTCATGAAGCGGCGGATCGAGGCGATCGCCTTGGTGCGCGCGCGGAACGTGGCGCGCGCTTCCGGCGTGACGATCAGGTCGACGTAGCGCTGGCGGTAGCGCATCTCCTGATCGGCGAGGCCGTGGAACTTGTCCGGCAGCGGGCGCAGGGCCTTGGCCAGCAGGCGCAGCTCGGTGCACTTGACCGACAGCTCGCCCTTGTTGGTGCGGAACAGCACGCCGCGCGCGGCGACGATGTCGCCGAGGTCCCACTTCTTGAACGCTTCGTACACTTCGGCGCCGACGTCGGCCGGCGTGATGAAGAACTGGATCTGGCCCGAACCGTCCTGCACCGTCGCGAAGCTCGCCTTGCCCATTACGCGCTTGAGCATCATGCGGCCGGCCAGCGCGACCTCGATGTTCTGCGCTTCGAGCGCTTCCTTGTCGGCATCGGCGTGCGCGCCTTGCAGGTCGGCCGCATGATGCGTGGGGGTGAAATCGTTCGGGTAGGCGACGCCTTGCGCGCGCAGGGCCTGCAGTTTCTCGCGGCGCTCGGCGATGATCTGGTTATCGTCGGTGGCGGCCGCGGTTTGCGGCTGCGTCTGCGGCTGAGTCGATTCGGTCATGATGGTCGGCTGGTCGGGGGCTGATCGGTCGGGGCTTGTCTTAAGAGGAGCGAAACGGGAGCGGAGCGTGCGGCGCGGCGCCCGGGCAGGGCCGCGCCGCGTGCGATCAAACGCCCTGTTTCAGGCTCGCGCTGATGAATTCGTCGAGGTCGCCGTCGAGCACGGCGCGCGTGTTGCTCATTTCGACGTTGGTGCGCAGATCCTTGATGCGGCTCTGGTCGAGCACGTAGGAACGGATCTGATGGCCCCAGCCCACGTCCGACTTGCTCGATTCGAGCTTGTCCTGCTCGGACTGGCGCTTGCGCATTTCCGCTTCGTAGAGGCGCGACTTCAGCATCGCCATCGCTTCGGCGCGGTTGCGGTGCTGCGAGCGGTCGTTCTGGCACTGCACGACGATGCCGGTCGGGATGTGCGTGATACGCACGGCCGAATCGGTCTTGTTGATGTGCTGGCCGCCCGCGCCCGATGCGCGGAACGTGTCGGTGCGCAGATCGGCCGGGTTGATCTCTACCTCGAACGATTCGTCGATCTCGGGATACACGAATACCGACGAGAACGACGTGTGGCGGCCGCCCGACGAGTCGAACGGCGACTTGCGCACGAGGCGGTGAATGCCGGTTTCGGTGCGCAGGAAGCCGTATGCGTATTCGCCGCTGATCTTGATCGTCGCGCTCTTGATGCCGGCCACGTCGCCTTCTGACTCTTCGAGCACTTCGGTCTTGAAGCCCTTGCGTTCGCAGTAGCGCAGGTATTGGCGCAGCAGCATCGAGGCCCAGTCGCACGCTTCGGTGCCGCCGGCGCCGGCCTGGATGTCGATGAAGCAGTTGTTCGGATCGGCCGGGTTCGAGAACATGCGGCGGAACTCGATCTCGCCCACGCGCGCTTCGAGCGCGGCGGCTTCGTCTTCGCTGGCGATCAGCGTATCTTCGTCGTCTTCCTCGCGCGCGAGGTCGAACAGATCCTGCGCGTCGGCCAGGTCGCCGCCGAGCTTCGTGAGCGTATCGACGACGCCTTCGAGCAGCTTCTTCTCGCGGCCCAAGGCCTGGGCGTTCTTCGAATCGTTCCAGACGTTAGGATCTTCGAGTTCCTTGTTGACTTCGCTCAGACGCGCAGACTTGGCGTCGTAGTCAAAGATACCCCCGTAGCTCGCCTGCGCGCCGGCGCAGGTCCGCGAGAGAGCTTTCGATCGCGTTAAGACGTTCCGCTTCCATGATTTCTTCCGCTTTTTCGGCTCTAAAAACCCGAAATTATAGCCGATCGGCGGCCTTTGCCGGCCGTACCGGACGCGGCGCAGTGCCGGAAAGCGCGGCGGCTTGCGTCGACGCTGTCAAGGTGAGGGTTTTCGGGAGGCGTTCGGGGCCGGTTCGGCGCTTGTCCCGCCTCGGCCCGGGGCTTTATCCACGCACGGTCGAGCCGTGCCCGGGCGCCGCGCTCAGGCGGCGTGCTCGACGATCAACTGCACGCGCGTCACGCCGTTCCAGCTGTCGGCGGCCAGCCGGTAGGCGAGCGTGGCGCGCGCGGGCAGCAGTTCCGTGTGGTTGAACCAGATCGCTTGGTAGCGCTGGCGGCCGCGCAGCAGCTGCAGCTTCAGATGCTTATCCTTGACGAGCGCTTGCGAGGCGACCTCGAACTCTCCCGAGAACACCGGCGCCGGAAAGCCCTGGCCCCAGACCGCGCCGTCGAGCAGTTCGACGAATTGCGGCGTGAAGTAGGTGTCGTCGAGGTCGCCGTCGGTTTCGACCACGCGCGCGAGCGCATCGTCGGACAGCATTTCGCGCGCCACGGCTTCGAACGCGGCGGCGAAACGGGGCACCTGGTCGGCCGCGAGCGTGACGCCGGCCGCCATCGCGTGGCCGCCGAACGCGAGCAGCAGGTCGGGCTCGCGCTTCGAGATCAGGTCGAGCGCGTCGCGCAGGTGGAAGCCCGCGATCGAGCGGCCCGAGCCCTTGACCTTCGTGCCCGTCGTGTCGGGTGCGAACGTGAACGCGGGGCGGTGGAATTTTTCCTTGAGGCGGCCGGCCAGGATGCCGATCACGCCTTGGTGCCACTCGGGCTGGAACAGCGTGATGCTGGACGCGTCGGCGGGGTCGAACGCGGCCAGATCCGCCAACGCGCGCTCCTGCATGCCCGCCTCGATCTCGCGCCGTTCGCGGTTCATCGCGTCGAGCTGCTGTGCGAGCGCTGCGGCGCGTTCAGCATCGTCGGTGATCAGACATTCGATGCCGAGCGACATGTCCGCCAGGCGCCCGGCCGCATTCAGGCGCGGGCCGAGGCCGAAGCCGAGGTCGAAGCCGGACGCCTGGCGCGCATCCCGGGCGGCGGCGCGGAACAGCGCGGCCACGCCGGGTTGCATGCGGCCGCGCCGGATGCGCTGCAGGCCTTGCGCGACGAGCACGCGGTTGTTGCCGTCGAGCCGTACCACGTCGGCCACGGTGCCGAGC
>CAUPOD010000328.1:0-3993 GCA_963512745.1 uncultured Burkholderia sp.
ACAGGGCTTCCCCCTTCAACTATTGAGCGGCAGTTCGACCGCGTACACCTGAAGCTCGGTGGCCGCGTGATCGATCAAGGCCTGCATCGCCAGTTCCGCGCCGCGCGCATCGCGCCGTTCGATCGCTTCGACCACGGCGCCGTGCGTCTGGATCGCCACCTCGCGCACGCGCGGGCGCTTGAGCAACGGCTCGTTGAGCAACCGCAATGCGCCGCGCACGATAGCCGCCATCTGCTGAAAAAACTGGTTGCCGCTGGCCAGCACGATGCGCGTGTGCAGTAATTCGTCGGCGATCTCGTATTCGGGGTCGTCCAGTTCGAGCGATGCGAACACGTCGAACGCGCTGCGCACGGCGGCGATTTCGGCGTCGCTCGCGCGCTGGGCCGCCTGCCCCGCCGCGCGCGGCTCGATCAGCATGCGGAATTCGATCACGTCGCGCATGAACTGCGGATCGGGTTTGGCGCGGAAGCGCCAGTTGACGACGTTCTCGTCGATCATGCGCCAGTCGCGCATTGGACGCACGCGCGTACCCACCTTCGGCCGCACGTCGAGCATGTCGCGCGCGAGCAGCATCGACAACGCTTCCCGCATGACCGTTCGGCTGACGTCGAACTCCTTCGATAGCACGTCCTGCGGCGGTAGCGTGCCGCCATAACGGTCCTCGACGATACCCGCCACGAGGCCATCCATGACCTTGCTCACCAATGAGCGTTCTTTGCCCTGCTACATGCTACCTCCCCCGATGCCGCGTATGCCAGATAGACGGGCGCGACACGCGGGTATGCCGCTGTCGTGCCTCGTCCGACCCGCCCTCTTTTATTTTTAATTCAACTGACGACTAGTTCAACACGGATAGCCTAGCCGGTAAATAGCCGGCCCGCTATCCGTGTTGTATAGGACACGACTTAGATCAGATTTGGAGCAAGTTGTGGTGCGCGCTCGGGTCAGATACGCGGGTAGATGACAGTTTCGACGCCTTCCGGCGTGCCGAGCAAGCACAAATCGGCGCCGCGCTGGGCGAACAGGCCGACCGTCACGACGCCGGGCCAACTGTTGATATCGGCCTCGAGCGCGCGCGGGTCGGCGATCCGCAAACCCTTGAGATCGAGGATCTCGTTGCCGTTGTCGGTGACGTAAGGCGCACCGTCGGCCTTGACGCGCAGCACGGGCACCGCGCCGAGCGCCGCGGCGCGGCGGCCGATCGCGGTACGCGCCATCGGCACCACTTCCACGGGCAGCGGGAACTGGCCGAGCAGCGGCACGCGCTTGCTGCCGTCCGCAATGCAGACGAACGTCTCGGCGACCGACGCGACGATCTTCTCGCGCGTCAATGCGCCGCCGCCGCCCTTGATCATCGCGCCGCTCGCGTCGATCTCGTCGGCGCCGTCCACATATACCTGCAGCCCGTCGATCTCGTTCAGATCGAACACGCGGATGCCGTGCGCCTTGAGCCGCTCGGTCGTGGCGACCGAACTCGAAACGGCACCGCGATACCGCGACTTGACCGCGGCGAGCGCGTCGATGAAACAGTTGGCCGTGGAGCCTGTGCCGACGCCGATGATCGCGCCTTCGGGCACGTTCTGCGTCACGTAGTCGGCGGCGGCTTGGCCGACCAGGCGTTTGAGTTCGTCTTGGGTCATATGCGGACTGGATTCAACGTTAGCGTGGGCGATGAATGACAAAAAACCCCGCAGAACTGTGGGGTTCATACGGGGTTTCGCTACGACTGGACCAAGACACGGTGTGGCCTTGCGACCGCCGTTTTGCTTGAGCTTGCGTAAAGCTGCTTGGTGCCCAGGAGAGGACTCGAACCTCCACAGTGTTGCCACCGCTAGGACCTGAACCTAGTGCGTCTACCAATTCCGCCACCTGGGCAAGAGCTACGCTCAAGCAAGAATTGAATTATGCATAAGGATCGAATTCGCGTCAAATAATTATTGCGATTCGAACGCCGCCGCCCTGCTCGGCACGGTTCGGCACGCGGCGTCAGTCGTCAGTTGCCGGCCACCAATCCAATCATCAGTCGTGGTTCACGATCCGGTAGCCCGTCGGCGTTGCGGTATACGCGGCGGGCAGCGACCGCGGTATGCCCGTACATGCATAAACCGAATTGGCCCCCTCCGGTTTCGGCCGCTTCATCTCGTTCAGCTTGCTATAGACGGTGAAGTTGTACAGCATATTGCGAATATTCGACGTCGATCAGCGGCACGTCCGCGCAGCTTCTGAACTGCGAGCCGCTCGCGCTGTAGATTTCGATCGTGCCCGCAGTCGCCGGGCAATAGCCGGCCGGCCGCGGCCGGCACCGAGATCGAGCCGACCGGCGTGGTTTTACCCGTGGTTTGGTCGGTGACGACGGCGGCATACGTACTGGGAACGCTATTGCGGATGATGCGCACGATCTCGATCGTGTAGACGCCGCCCGGCGTATAGGGAAGCCTGTCGATTGCGCAGGTCACGCGGGGCGCCGTCCGCTCCGCGCGAGCAATCGGGCGAGCTCCCTTATGGCACGGAACCGGGCACGAACGACGAAAAGCGGAAGCCCACCGTGCCGTCGCTGTGCGGTTGAATCCCCGAATAATAGGCCGACGAGCTCTCGAACCATTGAGCCAGGTGATAAAAAGCATTCTCGACATATTTATTGGTCGAGACTTTCACCGAATATTTGAAATCCTCGACGTCGTCGATCGCGCTGTGCGGGCCGATCGAGTAATTGACGAGTTGCTGCGGAGAAGTTGTCTTGATATCGCCCGGGGGCGTTTGCGCGACGGCGGCCAATGCCGTCAAGTGCGCTCAGAGCAATATAGACGATGCAGGAACGGGTCGCATGACGCCTCAAGTAAGAAGTATTGCTTAATACTATCGAGGCAACTGGAACATACCGGATCATACCGTTACATATCAATTACACATGCGGATTGCGTTTCTGCGCGAGGCGCGGCCCGGCGCGTGACCGGACCGGTTTCGGAACAGCGGCGGCAAACGAACGGCCGGCGCTCAGCCCGGATACGCTTCGTCGATCTTGATCTTCGCCAGCTTGAAGATCGTGCGCAGCGTTTGCGGATTGATATCGCGGCGCGCGGCAAGCGACGTCATGATGAAATCGAGCACCTTCGCGTATTTGAGCAGCACCAGGCAGCGCTCCAGATCCGGCGAGTGATCGCGCATGCGTTCCGCGAGCTGCAGCATCTCGACGGAAAGCTCGCGCGCCATATCGAGTTCGAGCTGCTGTTTCTCGCTCCAGGCCGGCTGCGTCAGCAGCTTGGCTATGAATGCCTGGAAGCGTTGCGTATCGGCATGGTTCGGGGTCACGTCCATGTTCTGCTCCGTTTTGCAATGATGCGAGCATGTCTCCGAACTCGCCTGGGTGTCGCCGGATCGCGCCGCATGAGCGCAATCTCCTCGTGCGCGCTGCGGGCCCGGTGTCCTGTCGCAGCGGCGCGTGTCCCGAACCGTTTCGGATCCCGCCGGGCAGCCGCCCTGAAGACCGGTTCGTACGATCCCTATTCAGCACGAACCGTACCAAGTACTGATTCGGCATTGAGCAAAGGAGTTTTTTGCTGGCCGCCAGGCTTGGAGATAGCGTGGCCAGCACGCATTTCAGCGCAGGAGGGAGAGGCGAATCGGAATGCGGCAGTGCCCGCTCAGGCTTGCCCGGCAAGCACCGGCGCAAACGTGCAGGCAGTTCGGAAGATGCCGCGGCCGCACGCGAACGCGTACACGAAATGGCCTTTGGAGATAAGCAACGCGGCGCGCGGAAACGGTCGAACGGGACACGCGCGGCCGAAAAAACGCAAAAACGTAACAGCGATGTAACGTAACATCGGCCGCTGTCGACGCACGCGCGTGCGCGAAGCAACAAAAAACCCCGCCAAGCCAAGCTTTGACGGGGTTTGTTTGCCGTATCGGGCAAAATGCCGAAACGTTAATTTGGTGCCCAAGAGAGGACTCGAACCTCCACAGTGTTGCCACCGCTAGGACCTGAACCTAGTGCGT
>CAUPOD010000329.1:0-3975 GCA_963512745.1 uncultured Burkholderia sp.
GCACGGCCCTGATCGAAACCGGCAGCCGCATGGACGACGTGATCTACGAAGAGTTCAAGGGCACCGGCAACATGGAAGTGCACCTCGAGCGCCGTCTGGCCGAGAAGCGCGTCTATCCGTCGATCAACCTGAACAAGTCGGGCACGCGCCGCGAAGAACTGCTGATCAAGCCGGAAATCCTGCAAAAGATCTGGGTGCTGCGCAAGTTCATCCACGACATGGACGAAGTCGAATCGATGGAATTCCTGCTCGACAAGATCCGCCAGACCAAGAGCAACGCGGAGTTCTTCGAACTCATGCGCCGCGGCGGCTAAGCCGCCCGCTTGCCGGCCTGCCGCGAAGGGCCGCCCCGCAGTTGGCTGCCGGGCGGCTTTTTTACGTCTCAACCTATACGTGAACGTATAGGTTTATCTATACTAACGCCATTGTCCGTTCGTTGCCTGCCGATGTCCGCCGCCCTGCCCGATACCCTGCTGACCGTCAGCGAAGCCGCCGCCCGGCTCGGCGTCACGCCCCGCACGCTCAAGTATTACGAGGAGCGTGGCCTGGTCGCGCCTTATCGCAGCGAGGGACGCTACCGGCTCTACGACGCGAACGCGCTCGAACGTTTCGCGCGGATTCTGCGTCTGCGCGCTTTGGGGTTTTCGCTGCACGGCATCACGGAAATGCTCGAACGCCCGCTCGACGCGCTGCACGAAGGCAAGCGGCGCTACTCCGAACAGTCGCTGCGCGCGATTCGCGACAATCTGGCCGCGCAGGTCGGCACGCTTGCCGCGCGCCTCGCCGACGCCGAGCGCGAAGTGCGCGAGGTGCGCGCCGTCAAGCGCGAATTGGAACGCGACCTCGATTATCTCGAGCGGCGCCTGGCCGGCGAAAGCGCCGACCAGCTGCTCGCCGAACGTGAGCGGACGCCGCCCAAGGCGCGCGCGCGGCGCACGTGAGCGCGCTGTTCGGCGGCGTGCTGCCCGGGCTCAAGCGGCTGCGCGTGGATCTGCTGCCGTGGACGCTCGCGCTCGTCACGGGCATCGACTACTTCGACAACGCGGCCTTCTCGTTTTTCGCAAGCGATATCGCGGGCGGACTCAACGCATCGCCCGACGAACTGGTCTGGGCGTCGAGCGCCTACGCGGTCGCGGCCGTGCTCGGTATTCTGCAGCAGCAATGGTGGGTGGACCGGATCGGGCAGCTCCGCTACGTGAGCGTCGCGATGCTGATGTTCGCGGTGGGTGCGACGGCCGCGGCGCTCGCCGAGAATTCGACCGTACTGGCCCTCGCCCGCTGTTTCCAAGGGTATTGGATCGGCCCGATGATGGGCGCATGCCGCATCCTGATCCAGATCCGCTTCGCACCCGCCGCGCGGCCGCCGGCCCTGCGCGCGTTCCTGATGCTGCTGCTGCTCGGCAGCGCGCTGGCGCCGCTGGCCGGCAGCTATTTGATCGCGCATGCGACGTGGCGCGCGCTGTTTGCCTGCACGGTACCGGCCGGCATTCTGGGCGCCGCGCTTGCCTACGCGGTTTTGCCCGATACGGGCGAAATGCCCGCGGAAGAACGCGGGGGCCTGCATTTCCGGCCGTACGTGATCTTCGCGCTTGCGCAAGGCGCGCTGCAGATCGTCATGCAGCAGGCGCAGTTCCAGGTGCTCGGCGCGTCGCCCGAACTCATGCTGCTCGCGCTCGCCGGCGTGGCCGCGTGCGCGTGGTTCGCCTATCACCAGTGGCGCCATCCGCGCCCGATGGTGCGGCTCGACGCGCTACGCAAGCCGGCGTTCCAGGTCGGCATCGTCCTGTACATGTTCTATTACTTCGAATCGACGGGATACAGCTACCTCGTCTCGCGCTTCCTCGAGGGCGGCCTCGGCTATCCGGTCGAAAATTCGGGACGCCTGGTCGGCACCTTGTCGCTGATTTCGAGCCTCGCGCTGTTCGCCTATATGCGCTACGCCAAGCTGATCACGCGCAAGAAATGGGTGATCGTGCCGGGCTTCGGGCTCGCCGTGTACGTGGCGCTCTGCATGGCGCGCCTGTCGCCCGCGGCCGGCACCGCCCAACTGATCGTGCCGCTGCTGCTGCGCGGCTTGCTGCTGCTGTTCATCGTACTGCCCGTCGCGAACCTGACGTTCCGCGTGTTCGCGATCGACGAGTACACGCACGGCTACCGGCTCAAGAATATCGTTCGGCAAATGACGATCTCGTTCGCCACGGCGACGGTCATCATCGTCGAGCAGCATCGCGTGGCGCTGCATACGAGCCGGCTGGCCGAGAACGTGAACGCCTATAGCCCGGTCTTCCAGAACGCGTATGCGGCGCTGACCCAGCACTATCTCGCGGCCGGCCATGCCCTCGGCGCGGCGCACGGACTCGCGCTCGCGGAACTGGCCCAGACGGTCGCGCGCCAGGCGAATTTCATGGCCGCGACGGACGGCTTCTATTTCCTCGCGGCCGTCGCGCTGTGCGGCGGTCTCGTCGCGGCCTGGCAAAAAACCATCGATTGAGGTAGCTTGTGCGCCTCCTGGTTCGCTTTGCACGCTTTTCACGCTCGCCATCGTCCGCATGCTCTCGAAACTGACCCGCTGGATCGGCACACAACGGCGCGCCCGCGCGCTGCGCACGCACGCGATCGACGACGCGCTGTGGGACGCCACGCTCGCGCGGCTGCCGTGGCTCGCGGCGTTCGACGCAGCCTCGCTCGCACGGCTGCGCGAGCTGGCCAGCTTGTTTCTCGCGCAGAAGTCGTTCTCGGGCGCGCACGGGCTCGAACTCAGCGACGCGATGCTGGCCGGCATCGCCGCGCAGGCGTGCGTGCCGATCCTGAATCTCGATCTCGATCTGTACCGCGGCTGGGTCGGCGTGATCGTCTATCCGGGCGAATTCCTGATTCGCAAGACCGTCGAGGACGAGGACGGCGTCGTGCACGAGATCGAACAGGACGCGTCCGGCGAATCGTGGGAAGGCGGCCCCGTGCTGCTGTCGTGGGAAGACGTGCAGATGAGCGACGGCAGCGACGCCTACAACGTGGTGATCCACGAATTCGCGCACAAGCTCGACATGCTGACGGGCGAAGCCGACGGCCATCCGCCCCTTTTCAGGCGCTGGCACGCGCCCGATCTCGATGCCGCGCGCTGGTCCGAGGTGTTCGACCACGCGTACGACCAGTTCTGCCGGCGCGTCGACCGCGTGCCCGAGCGCGCGTGGCGCCGCTTCGAGCGCGAATCGCTGATCGATCCGTATGCGGCGCAGGACCCGGCCGAGTTCTTCGCGGTCTGCAGCGAGGCGCTGTTCGTGCAGCCGCACGCGTTCGAAGCCGAATGTCCCGAGCTGTACCGGCTGCTCGCGCGCTATTACCGGCAAGATCCGGCGGGTGCGGGCACGCTTCCGCCAGGATGAGAAAAATCCACCAACCATCTGATTTTCTGGCATAATCCCCGTTTTTCGACCTAGGCAAGTGGCTCGCGCCCCAGTGTTCGCACGGCGGGTTGCGGCGGGTTGGCTACCTTTTTCAATCAAGGACACACCATGAAACCTGGCATTCACCCCGATTACCGCGAAGTCGTCTTCCAAGACATGTCGAACGGCTTCAAGTTCATCACGCGCTCGACCATCCAGACGCGTGAAACCATCGATTTCGAAGGCAAGACCTACCCGCTCGCGAAGATCGAAGTCTCGTCGGAATCGCACTCGTTCTACACGGGTCAGCAAAAGATCATGGACACGGCCGGCCGCGTCGAGAAGTTCAAGAACAAGTTCGGCGCACGCGCAAGCGGCAAGGCTTCGGCCTAAGTTTCGCGCGCCGGGTACAGCCCGGCCGACGCGAAAGCGCACGAAGGGCAGCCCAGGCTGCCCTTTTTTATTGCCGATCCGTTGCCGGTGCGCGACTGCGGCTCGGGGGGGGGCGCGGCCGCCGCGCGCCCCGGCCGGGGCCCCGGCCCCCAAACCCCTATTATAAAATTTAACGGGGCCGCCGCCCGTCGCGGCCCGG
>CAUPOD010000330.1:0-3971 GCA_963512745.1 uncultured Burkholderia sp.
ACGCTAGTGCGCGCGCGGCATGCCGTTCTGGCCGACTGAGATGCACGGCGAGCAAGCCGCGCACCGGTTCGAACGTATCGGCCGGGCTAAGCGAATCTGAGCGGAGCTAATCGGATCGAGCGCCGCGACACCGGACTCACCCGAACGGGCCGCCTTCCGCTGTCTTCAGCAACCCGGCAAGCACGCCCGCGCCCGTTTCGACGCGCAGCTCGTCGTACCAAGCCTGCGTCTGCGCGGGATCGGCGCCGTGGATCACGGCAGCGCGCTTGCGGGCCCGCTCGACGATGCTATGCACGCGCGGCAAGCGCAACCGTTCGTATTGCAACAGCGCGGCGGCCGGATCGTCGGCCGCCTCCGCATCGAGCATCCGCGCCAGCACCCACGCATCTTCCATCGCCTGGCAACCGCCTTGCCCGAGGTCGGGCGCCATCGCGTGCGCGGCGTCGCCGATCATCGCGACGCGCCCGTCCACGAGCTTCTGCACCGGATCGGTATCGTGAATCGGGACGGCCGCCATCAACGCCGGATCCATCCGCTGCAGCAGACGCTCGACCTGCGGCGCCCAGCCGTCGAAATAGCGGGACAGCAGCCCGCGATACGCGGGCGGATCCAGCGGGGGTTCCGCACTAGGCTCGGAAGAATCGGCCGGCGACGTCGCGCCATTGCGTTTCATGTCGAGGCCGATCGATTCGGGATCGGGCACGGGAACATCGAAGAAGAAATAAAACTCGCCGTTGCCCATCGGCATCATCGACACGCGCTGGCCGTCTCCGACGAACTGCGCCCAGTTATGCGGCTCCCCCAATTCCGGGCTAAGCGGCACGCGGCCGTTCCAGTTCACGTAACCGCGATAGCGGCGCGGCACGACCTGCCCCGCGACCTGGTCGCGCAATTGCGAGCGGCTGCCGTCCGAGACCACGAACAGATCGGCGCGATGCGCCGAGCCGTCGGCCAGATATACCGTCACGCCCTGCGCATCCTGTTCGTATCGCGCGCAGGCCGCGCCGAGCTGGATATGCTGCTCGCCGACGGCATCGAGCAGGATGCGTTGCAGCGTCATGCGCGCCACGGGCTTGGCCTGCTCGGCCACGGCCTCGTAGAGCGGCTGCAGCGAAAACTGCGTGAGCAGACGGCCCTCGCGGTCGCCATAGCTCATCGTATCCATGCGGCCCGCGGCTTGATCGAGCGGCTCCCCGACGCCGAGCGCGCGCAGTACCTTGACGCCGTTGGGCCAGATCGAAATGGCCGCCCCGACAGGACGCAGCGCCCGGGTGCGCTCGAAGATCCGCACACGGTGCCCGGCCAGTTGCAGGCTGCGGGCCGCGCTGAGGCCGCCGATCCCGGCGCCCGCCACGATAATGTCCAACGATCTCGCTTCCATCCATGCCCCATCGAATGTGCGCGCCGGCCGCGCTGCCGCGTGCCGGGCAAGCGCTCAACTGCCCCGGTAAGTGCTGTAGCTCCACGGTGAGACCAGCAGCGGCACGTGGTAGTGCTGATCGCGCTCGGCCAGCCCGAAGCGCAGCACCACCTCGTCCAGGAAACGCGGTTCCGCGAGCGCCGCGGCGCCGTCCTGCGCGCGAAAATAATCGCCCACCGCGAAACACAGTTCGTAGCGGCCCGGCACGAACGCCGCGTCTTCGAGCAGCGGCCGGTCGCAACGCCCGTCCGCATTGGTCACGTAGTCGCCGATCCGCTGCGCGCCGCCTGCCGCGTCCAGGCGCGTCAGCGTCACGCGGACGCCGGCCGCGGGGCGGCCGCGCGCGGTATCGAGCACATGAGTGGTCAGCTTGCCGGTCACGGTTTCCTCCCGAAAACTGTTTGAGTCCGAACCAGGATCGTACAACGCAGCAAACCCGTCGCCATATCGCCGCGCAAAAGGAGGTTATCGCAGCGACCAATATCACGCATGCGCAGGATCGGGCGCGCCGTAGCGCGCGCGCAGCGCGCGGACCACGTCGGCAATCAGCCCGCGCAGCCAGCGCACTTCCTCGGCGTGATGCACGCGCTCATGCCACAGCAAGTAGAACGGCATGGGCGGAAACGCGAGCGGCGCGGGCATGACGACCAGCGGCAGTTGCTTGGCGAAATGCTGCGCGAACAGACGCGTCGTCGTGAAGATCAGATCCGAATCGACCAGCGCATAGGGCACGAGATTGAAATACGGCAGCATCACGGCCACGTTGCGCGTCAAGCGCTCCTGCGCGAGAAACGTGTCGATCGCGCCGCGCTGCCCCACCGCGTACGGCGACGGCACCACGTGCGGGGCCTTCAGATATTGCTCGAGCGTCAGCGTGCCGTGCTGCGCGTACGGATGGGACGCGCTCAACAGGCAGACGATCTCGTCCGTCATCAGATTGGACAGGCGCATCTGCTCGGGCGGCTCGGCCCAATTGCCGATGATGAGGTCGAGCTGTCCGCTTTCGAGCGCGTGCTTGTGATCGTAGCCGGGACCGAACGAGTGAAATTCGAGCACGGCCTGCGGCGCCTGGCTGCGAAACCGCTCGACGATCATCGGCACGAACAGCGTGTTCACGTAATCGGGGCTCGCGATACGAAAGCGGCGCGTCGAGGTCGCCGGATCGAACACGGGCTGATGATGGCAAATACGGTCGATCTCCTGCAGCGCGTTGCGCACGGGCTCGACCAGCCATAAGCCGTGATCGGTCGGCACCATGCCGGATTTGCCGCGCACCAGCAGCGGGTCGCCCGTCACCTCGCGCAGGCGCCGCAATGCGGCGCTGATCGCCGGCTGCGACTGGTTCAGCTTGACGGCGGTACGCGTCACGCTGCGCTCGATCAGCAAGGTGTGCAAGACGCGCAGCAGATAGGTGTCGATCGCTTCTCGCTGTTGACTCATGGAATGCCCGGGCAAGCGGCAAGGCATCCCCACGTCGCCCGTGCGGATGGCCTGCGCTATCAGGTTGCTGGATAGGAGGCCGACGGCCCATGCACCATTGGGTACGGCCAAAAACCTCGCGTCAAGTCTGGAGGCTCGCCCATTCGGTTTCGGCCAGATCCAGCACGACGCGCTCGAAAACCTGCGCGGCCCATTCGAGATCCTCGGCCGTGACCGATGCGAGCGGGCCGTAGCCGGCCTCGCCGTTGCCGCGGCGGATCAGCAGCGCGGCCGCCGGCGTGCCGCCGCTTATTTCCTCGGCGGCGCGGTGCCCCGACGACGCGAGATACCTGACCGGCAAGCCCAGCGCGGCCATCGCGCGTGCGCACCGCGCCTGCAGATCGGCGTCACACGCGGCCTGGCCCGGCTCGGCGGACGCATGCGCGGCGGGCATTTCCGTCGCGATGCCGAGCGGCAGCTGTTCGGCGAACAGGCTCGCGCCCGGTTCGATATCGAACTCGACAAACCCGAGCGGCGCCGCTTGCATGAATGGCGTGCCCAAATGCGCCCGGTGCGCTTGCGCGAATGCCACCACGTCGAAATGAAACGGCAGGCGCAGCGCGCGCAGGCGCAACTCGGCCGCGACCGCCAGCGCCAGCAGCACACCCGCGCGCCCGGCATATTTGCCCGCATCGGGCGCCGTGTCGTAATGCGAGCCGGCCAGCAGCGTCCGCGCGCCCTTCGCCTCGCACGGGTAGCGGCCGATCACGTTGCCGCACGCATCGATCTGCGCCTCCAGACCCGCTTCCCGCATCCAGCCGAGGAGATCCTCGGCACAGGCGAGATGGGCCGCGCTCGGATAGGGGCCGCTCGGAGCGTTTTCCGCGCCGCTGTGCGCGGCGAGTTCGTCGCACCTGCGCAAGACCGACCGGCCGAGCGCCGCATCGGCGCCCAGCATGCCTTGCAAACGCAGCTCCGCGATGCGATTGATCTGGCGCAGCGCCTCGTCCCTTTCCTGCGCCGGCGTATGGTGCAGACGGCGCCGCAGCGTCGCGAGAATCGCCTGCGGCGCCATGCCCGAGCCGTCCGCGCCGCGCACGGCCAGCACGAACGGAAAACCGAAGCGTTCGCG
>CAUPOD010000331.1:0-3962 GCA_963512745.1 uncultured Burkholderia sp.
GGCTTCCTTGGCCGAGAAGCCGTCGCTGTCCTCGGCGTTCGGATCGAGCAGACCGTCGACGAGTTCGTCGATGCGCGTCTCTTCGTTCGCGACGCGCTCGGCCATCGCCAGGATGTCGGCGATCGTGGTCGGGCACGCGGAGATGGCCATCACCATGTGGCGCAGGCCGTCTTCGATACGCTTCGCGATTTCGATTTCGCCTTCGCGCGTGAGCAGCTCGACGGTACCCATTTCGCGCATGTACATACGCACCGGGTCGGTCGTGCGGCCGAATTCGGAATCGACGGTGGACAGCGCGACTTCGGCTTCCTCTTCGACTTCGTCGTCGCTCGAGGCGGCCGGCGCGTTGTCGTTGAGCAGCAGCGTTTCGGCATCGGGCGCTTGCTCGTAAACAGCCACGCCCATGTCGTTGAACGTGCCGATGATGCCTTCGAGCGCTTCCGTTTCCGTGAAGTTGTCGGGCAGGTGGTCGTTGATTTCCGCGTACGTGAGGAAACCGCGCTCCTTGCCGAGCTTGATCAGCGCGCGCAGCTTGGCGCGGCGCTCTTCGAGCTCCTCGGCGGTGCCGGGCTGGCTGGTGGCGAACGCTTCCTTGAGCAGCGCCTTTTCCTTGGCGCGGCGATCGCGCGCCTTGGCCTTCTCGCCGCCCTTAGCGGGGGCGGCTGCAACCGCGGGGGGTGCGTCGGTCGCGTTTGCGTCGTCGACAGGTACTTCGTTCAGCTTTTTCGTCATGGAGTTCGCCGTAGCGGCCAAATCAACTCGCGGCGAATCGGAATTCGCCGCTTTAACCGTAGATGCTTGGGATGCAAGCGCTTCGTCTTGCTCGGGTACTGCTTGCTTGGTGCCGCCCCGCTTTGCAGCGGGTTTGGCGGCGGTTCTGGCGGCCGGCGCGGCCTTGGCCGTCTCGGCTACCGCACGCTTCTTCGCGGCCGCGCTCGCACTAGGCGCGGGGGACTTGCCAGCGGAAACAGCAGATTTGGCCGCCGCGCGTGTCGGGGCCGGCTCGGTTACGCTCTTGCCTACTGCTTTTTTCTCGCTCGTAGTCTTTGCCATCGCGAATCTCGCCCCCTTTTTGCCCAAGCCTTTGAAAACAAAGCGCTGAAAACCTTATATTCTAGCACGCCGGTGGAATGCCTTCTCTATCAAATACCTAGCCGCTGTTTCATGTCCGCCAGGCGGCGATGCAAATCCGACAGTTCGGTAAGCATTTCGGGCGTCGGCGCACGCTGCTTCACCAGCTCGTTGAGCCGCTCGCGGCACGCGTCGTAGCGCAGCTTGAGCGCGCTCGTGCGCAATTCGTGGGCCGCGATGCGCTCGCGTTCGCGCACCTCGTCCTGGTCGCCCGCGTCTTCCTGCTGCGACATTAAATCGCGGACATTTTCATCATAGTCCAGAATTTCGCGAAAAATTTCGTCATAAAAGGCCGCATGCGCCGAATCGCGTAGCACGCCGGACAAATGCTGAAACTCCGCCTGTTCGCCGAGCGCGCGCGCATGGCCGACCACCTCGTCGAACAGCGCGCCGTTGCGCGACAGCGTGCACAGCGCATCGAGACTCTCCTCGTCGAGTCCCGCGGCGATGCGCGGATACATGATCAAGTTGCGCAGGGCACGTTTTTCCTGATCGGTCACGCGCCGCCGGTCGCTGCGCGCCGGTGCGCCGCGCACGGGCGCCGCCACGCGCACGTCGATCTCGACGAGCGCCGCGACTTCCTCGAACGCCATGCCGAGCCGGTCCGCGAACATGTGCATGATCTGCCCGCGCAGCGCGTTGGCCGGCATCGCCTGCAGCATCGGCTTCGCATCGAACAATGCCTTCGCGCGCCCTTCCGGCTGTTCGAGCGGGTTGCCGATCAACGCCTCGTTGAGCAGGAACTGCGATAGCGGCATGGCCGCCTCGACCTGTTTCGCGAACGCATCGGCCCCGAATTCGCGCACGTAGCTGTCGGGGTCGTGCTCCGTCGGCAGAAACAGGAAGCGGATCGTGCGGTTGTCGGCCGCGTGCGGCAGACACGCTTCGAGCGCGCGGCGCGCGGCGCGGCGGCCGGCCGAATCGCCGTCGAAACTGAACACGATGGTATCCGTCTGACGCATCAGCTTCTGCACGTGCACGGGCGTACAAGCCGTGCCGAGCGTGGCCACCGCGTTCGGAAACCCGAGCTGCGCGAGCGCCACGACGTCCATATAACCCTCGACCACGAGCACGTAACCGTGCTCGCGAATCGCGAGACGCGCCTCGAACAGGCCGTACAGTTCGCTACCCTTACTAAATAGAGGGGTTTCCGGAGAATTCAAGTACTTGGGCTCGCCGCTGCCGAGCACACGGCCGCCGAAACCGATCACCTGACCCTTCACGTTGCGGATCGGGAACATCACGCGCTCGCGGAAACGGTCGTAGCGGCGCGCGGCGCCTTGCGCGTCGGTCTTCTCGCTGACGATCACGAGGCCGGTTTCGACCAATGCCTCTTCGCGGTAACCGGCGCCGAACGCGGCTTCGAGGTTCTGCCACCCGTCGGGCGCATAGCCGAGCCCGAACTTCTTGGCGATCTCGCCCGTCAGGCCGCGCTGCTTCAAGTATTGGATCGCGTTCGGCGCGCCGCGCAGTTGCTTGCAGTAGTAGTCGCACGCCGCCTGCATGGTGTCGGACAGCGATGTCATGACGGCTTTCGAGACCGCTGCCGGATACGGCGCGCCGCTCCCGCCACCGCCGCCGCGCATCGGCGACGGTTCGCGCGGCACGGTCAAGCCGACCGACTGCGCGAGCTCCTGCACCGCCTCGGGAAAACTCAGGCCCGCATGTTCCATCAGAAAGCTGATCGCCGTGCCGTGCGCGCCGCAGCCGAAGCAGTGATAAAACTGCTTGGTCGGGCTGACCGTGAACGACGGGCTCTTCTCGTTATGGAACGGGCACAAGCCCATGAAATTGGCGCCGCCCTTTTTCAGCTGGACGTAGCGGCCAACCACGTCGACGATATCGACGCGGTTGAGCAAATCCTGCAGAAACGAATGCGGAATCAATCGGACCCTCGGAGCGGAGGCAAGACGCCGGCGGCCAGCGCCGGAACGCTTATTTGGAGAGTGCAGCCTTGACCAGCGCGGACACCGCGGTCATGTCGGCACGGCCGGCCAATTGGCCCTTGAGCACGCCCATCACCTTACCCATGTCCTGCGGACCGGCGGCGCCGGTTTGCGCGATCGCGGCCTGCACTTGTGCGACCACCTCGGCCTCGCTCAACTGCGCCGGCATGTAAGCGGCGAGCACGTCGAGTTCGGCCTGTTCCTGCGCGACCAGGTCGGCGCGCGCGGCGGCCTCGAACTGGCTGATCGAATCCTTGCGCTGCTTGATCATCTTGTCGATCACGGCGGTCACGGCCGCGTCGTCGAGCTCGATGCGCTCGTCCACTTCGCGCTGCTTGATCGCGGCCAGCACCAGGCGGACGGTGCCCAAGCGTGCGGTGTCCTTGGCGCGCATGGCGGCCTTCATGTCGTCGCTGATCTGTTGTTTGAGACTCATTGTTCACCCGGGAAAACAACCGCCTGCGGCGGCAAAACACAAAACCCGCCTGGGTCGGACCTCAAGCGGGTTTGCTCGCATCCGGCGCGGCGCCGCGCGCCCCGTCACGACTCGTGACTCGCGCACAACCGCCGCCCGGCCGCGCCTGGTGGACCGGCACGGTATTGCATCTGGACTAATAGAGCTTCTTCGGCAGCATCTGGCCACGGATACGCTTGTAGTGGCGCTTCACTGCCGCGGCCTTCTTACGCTTGCGCTCGGCCGTCGGCTTCTCGTAGAACTCGCGCCCGCGCAGCTCGGTGAGCAGGCCGTTCTTCTCGATGGTGCGCTTGAAGCGGCGCATCGCGACTTCAAAGGGCTCGTTTTCTTTAACGCGAACGATCGTCATGATCCGGCACGTAAAAAGACTGCGAAGAAGGGTTTCGAGTATAGCAGAGCGAAAGACCGCC
>CAUPOD010000332.1:0-3943 GCA_963512745.1 uncultured Burkholderia sp.
GCGTCAAGCCGCTCGTCAACGCGACGGGCAGCATGAGCGCCGCGACGGCGATCCTCACGCCGTTCGCGTGGGTCAGTTGGCCGTCCGCGCCCGTTTCCACGCACGCGTGGAGCGCCGTGCTCGCGCTCGGTATCGCGTGCACCGGCATCGCGTACTTCATCTTCTTCAAACTAGTCTCGCACGTCGGGCCGACGCGCACGATCACCGTGACCTTCATCATCCCGGTGTTCGGGCTGCTGTGGGGCGCGCTGTTCCTCGACGAAGCCGTGACCCCGATCGTCATCGTCGGCGGCGCGATCGTGCTACTCGGCACGGCGCTCGCAACCGGCGTGCTGAAACGCGTGCCGGGCCTGACCGGGCGCGCGGCCTGAAGGTACTGCAACCCATGTCCTGCGGGGCGGTGATCGACTGATTACTGACGCCCCGCAGGCTGCTCCTCGAGCGTCAACCCGCCCGGTACGACCGCATCGCCGCCGAGCAATTCAGCGGGCCCGCGACCTGCGGGCCAAGCCTCTTATAAAGAGGCTGCGCCGGCGCACCGAGATACACGGGCTGATCCGTCCTCCGCCGATGCCGCGGCCTGCACGCCGCCATCGGCGACGAGCCGCGGCGCATCGGTATCGAGATCGAACACACACCCCGTGTAGCCGGCCTTCAAGAGGCTGAGCGTCATCGGCGCGCCCATGCGGCCGCGCTCGACATATCCATCTGCATTTTTCGTCCCCCAAGTTTCCGCGCCGCCGCCGCCCCCGCAGCCGCTCACGGCGACCGGGCGAGACAGACGCCGGATGCGCGCCCGCAACGCCCATTCCAACGAATCGCCCGATACAAACGGCGGAATACCCGATCCCCGCAACGGCACAGCTAGACCTGGCCGCCGAAACATCAATTTCGAGTTCCCTGCGAGCAGTCTCGATTCGAACGAATCGGGAAAATACCTATGTCCCGGCACTGGAGAAACGAAATCACAAGCGTAGAATAATTACATTATCAAATGACACAGTTATCGATGAACATATCCGAGGCGCCAGAATCCGCCCGGATCCGCCGCAGGCCCCACGGAGACAACCGATCATGAGCAAACACGCGCCGCCCGAAATTCATCTCGAAGACCTCGATCGCTTCCGCGCGGTCCAGCGCCTCGCCTACGACTGCGTGCAGACCGTGGCCGGCATGCTGTATCCGGGCATCACCGAACGCGAGGCCGTCCGGCTGATGACCGAATGGGGCCATGACCACGGCGTGCACGACTGGCTGCACAAGCCGTTCGCATGGTTCGGCGACCGCACGGCGTTCGAGGGCGCGTCGTTCTCGGGGCTGCGCCACCTGGGCGGCTTCAACCTCGCGTTTTTCCCGACCGGCCGCGCACTCGGGGAAAACGACCCCTACATTCTCGACGTCTCGCCCGTCGTCGACGGCTTCTGCGCCGACGTCGGTTATGCGGGATGCCTCGGCCGCAACGCCATTCTCGATCAGCTCCAAGACGATCTGATCGCGCACCGCGAACTGATCGTGAAGCTCGTGAAGGAACGCCGTAACATGGCCGACGTCGCGCGCGAAGTGGATGCGCTGTGCCGCCGCCAAGGCGTCGAGCCGCGCCACAAGGCGTATCCGTTCAAGGTGCTCGCGCATCGCGTGGCACGCATTCACAACCCGCACCGTCCGGTGTTCGTCGGGCGGTTCGGCCTCAATACCGCGCGCGACCTGCTGATCAAGCAGACGCGCGCCGGCAAGGAACAAGGTTGGTCGCCGCTGTGGTCGATCGACCGCCGCTCCGAACACGCTCCCACGCCGGGCCTGTGGGCCGTCGAGCCGCACCTCGGCTTCGCGGGCGTGGGCGCGAAATTCGAGGAGCTGCTCGTGATCACCGACGACGACGCGTACTGGCTCGACGACGAAGTCCCGCACATGCAAAGCTGGAAGGCGCGCCAAGCGGCCAATGCCGAGCATACGGCCGCTCCGTCCGCCGCGGATGCGCCGAGCGCCGCCAACATACCGGCCGCACAACCGGCAGCATCCACGGCGCCTTCCGCCGCCGCTGCCTAACCGCACCGCGCCCCCGCCCAATCGGCCCGAGAGACGAAACACAAAATACGAGACACGAGACCGGACACCACGATGCAAACACTTTCCGACGAAGTCCCGCTCGCCCTGTTCGAATCGGCGCATACCGAAACCCTGGTGCCGTCCGGCGACGTCACGCTGGCCGCCAAGACCTGGGGCGATCCCTCGCATCCGGCCGTGGTGCTCGTGCACGGCTACCCGGACAACAGCAGCGTGTGGGACGGCGTTGCCCCGCTGCTCGCGAAATCGAACTACGTGATCGCCTACGACGTGCGCGGCGCGGGCTATTCGAGCACGCCCAAGCGCACCGGCGACTACGCGTTCACGCGCCTCACGGGCGACTTCATCGCCGTGCTGGACGCGCTCGCATCGAACCGCCCCGTGCACGTGATCGCGCACGACTGGGGTTCGATCCAGGGCTGGGAATTCGTCACGGATCCGCGCCTGGCCGGCCGCATCCTCTCGTATACGTCGTGCTCGGGGCCCTGCCTCGATCATGTCGGCTTCTGGATGCGCAAGGTATTGGGCGGCTATAGCTACGCCGAGCACCGGCAACTATTTGGACAGCTGATGAAATCGTGGTACGTCTACTTCTTTCATCTGCCGTTCATCCCCGAACTGAACTGGCGCTTGTGGCTCGGCCGCCGCTGGCCGCGCCTGCTGCATCGCCTCGAAAAGACCGACCTCGCGCCGCGCCCGACGCAGACCGCCGACGGCATCAACGGCGTGCGCCTGTACCGCGCCAACTTCGCGCGCTCGGTGTTCACGCCGCGCGAACGCTACGCGCACGCGCCCGTGCAGGTGATCGTGCCGCTGCTCGACAAGTTCGTGAGTCCCGCGCTGTCGAAGAATCTGTCGCGCTGGGTGCCGCAGTACTACCGCCGCGAGGTCGCCGCACGCCACTGGCTGCCGGCCGCCGATCCGCAACGCTTCGCGGCGCTCGCACAAGACCTGATCACCGCGGTCGAAACAGGCACCGAACCGCCCGCGCTCGCCAAGGCGCGCCAGACGGATGCGGTCAAACCGTTCAGCGGCAAGCTCGCGGTGATCACCGGCGCGGGCAGCGGCATCGGCCGTTGCGCCGCCGTGGAATTCGCGAAGCTGGGCGCATCGATCGTCGCGGTCGATATCGATCAAGCCAGCGCCGACCGTACGGTGCAACTGGTCGGCACGCTCGGCGCGCAAGGCCATGCGCGCCGCGTCGACGTCGGTTCGGCCAAGGAAATGGAACGCTTGGCCGCATGGGTCGGCGACCAGCTCGGCGGCGCCGACATCGTCGTCAACAATGCCGGCATCGGCATGGCGGGCGGCATTCTGAGCACGTCCGAAAAGGATTGGCAGCGCATCCTGCACGTGAACCTGTGGGGCGTGATCCACGGCTCGCGCCTGTTCGCGAAGCAGATGGCAGCGCGCGGCGCGGGCGGCCACATCATCAACACCGCGTCAGCCGCAGCATTCGGCCCCTCGCGCGACCTGGTGCCGTACGGCACCACCAAAGCCGCCGTACTCATGCTCAGCGAATCGATGCGCGGCGAGCTGGCGGGACTCGGCATCGGCGTGACGGCCGTCTGCCCCGGCTTCTCCGAGACCGGCATCGTGGCGTCCACGCAATACACGGGGCTCAGCGCGGAGGAAGAAGCGAAGAAACGCGCGAACGCGGCCAAGATGTACCGCGCGCGCGGCTTGAAGCCGGAAACCATCGCCCGCGCGATGACCGAGGCCGTGATCCGGAACAAGCCCGTCGTCGCGGTCGGCACCGAGGCGCATGCGCTGCGCTTCATCAGCCGCTACCTGCCCCATCTCAGCCGTCTGATCGCGCGGCTCAGCCTGGCCTGATGGATCACACAGTCATGTATATGGAGAAGCGCCAATGAACGCC
>CAUPOD010000333.1:0-3922 GCA_963512745.1 uncultured Burkholderia sp.
AGCAAGCCGCGCGATAGGCGTCCTCGGGCGCGGCCGGAAACGGAAAGCGCGGCGCGAGCGAATAGCCCACCGACACCACGAGCGCCGGCAGATGGCGCGCGAAATACCGCGCGGCGGCATCGGCGTCGGGCTCGCCGAGCGAGCCGCGCACGAAACCGCCGCCGTGGAAATACAGCAAGACGGGCAACTCCGCGCCCGCCGCGCGTTCCGTTTCGGGCCGCGCCGGGCGATACACGCGCAGCGCGATCGGCTGCGCGTAGCCCTCGATCGTCACGTCCTGAATCGTCACGTCCTGGCTGTCGAGCGCCGCGCCGTGCACCGCCCCACGATCCGCGGACGCAGCATCCCCCGACGCCGCGGCATGCACGGGGCCGAGCGAAGCAGACGACGGAGAAAACGAGGAAGCGTCCATGGAGCGATAGATGCACTGAGGGTTTATACCGAACGGGACGGATTCTGCGCCCGGCGAAATCGCGAATAAATGCCTATAATCCAGCTTCACAATTCGGCGATCCCGAACAATCCCTCGCAACGGGCGCTCTTGCGCCGCCGGTCGCCCTCTGCCGCTTCTTTTTTCGGAGCCTGCCTCATGGATCGCATCCAGGCCATGCAAGTGTTCGTGCGCGTCGTCGACACCAATAGCTTCACGCGCGCCGCCGAAACGCTCGACCTGCCGCGCGCGTCGGTCACCACGATCATCCAGAATCTCGAAGCGCATCTCGGCACGCGCCTCATGCACCGCACCACGCGGCGCCTGTCGCTGACGCCCGACGGCGCCGCGTATTACGAGCGTTGCGTGCGCATCCTCGCCGACATCGAGGAAACCGAAACGAGCTTCCAGAACGGCAACCGCAAGCCGCACGGCAAGCTGCGCATCGACATGCCCGGTTCGATCGGGCGGCTGATCGTGATTCCGTCGCTATGCGAGTTCCACGAGCGCTACCCCGACATCGATCTGCAGTTGGGCCTGACCGACCGCCCCGTCGATCTGCTGCAGGAAGGCGTGGACTGCGTGGTGCGCGTGGGCGCGCTGCAGGATTCGTCGATGGTCGCGCGCCGCATCGGGCTGTTCGAGGGCGTCTCCTGTGCGTCGCCCGACTACCTCGAACGCTTCGGCACGCCGCGCACGCTCGAGGATTTGGACCAGCATCACGCGGTCAATTATTTTTCGAGCCGCACGGGACGCACGATGGACTGGGCGTTCCTGCTCGACGGCAAGGAAGTGGAGGTCAAGCTCAAGGGGTGCATTGCCGTCAACGATGCCGATGCCTACGTGACGTGCGCGATCGAGGGGTTCGGGCTGATCCAGGCCGCGCGCTTCATGGTGCGGCTGCAGCTCGAAGCAGGGCAACTGGTCGAGGTGCTGCCCGACTACCGGCCGCTGCCGATGCCGATTTCGGTCGTCTATCCGCACAGCCGGCACTTGTCGCCGAAGGTGCGCGTGTTCGTGGATTGGATCGCCGAGCTGTTCGACCGCTGCCCGCTGCTGAGCGGGCGCCCGTCGCTCGATTCGGCTTGCTCGATGCGCACGCTCGAACAGCGCGAGGCGAAGGCCGTGCACGACACGCCGGTCATGTCCGAATGGGTGGAGTGAGTCGCGCGCGGACGCGGTGGTAGAATCTCGCGTTCTGCGCCGGGGTGCCGCAATCGGCAAGCGCCCTCAACGCATCGCACTACGCCCGAGTGGTGAAATCGGTAGACACAAGGGACTTAAACAATTTGAGCCTTCGGATGGAAACGCCCGAAGTGAATCCCGTCAAACTCGGCGAAAGCCCTGGACACTTTGGTGTCCGAGCCAACGCCGAGCCAAGCCCAAGCAATTCGCTTGGGAAGGTGTAGAGAGCAGACGGCGGGCACCTACGGCCGCAAGGCTATGGTGAAGGCGTGCTCCAGACCACGAACGCCCTGCGGCAAGCAGGGCGGCGGCGAAAGCCGAAGTGGTAAGAAAATCCCTCGCCGCAAGGCGTGCCGGTTCGATTCCGGCCTCGGGCACCAATTTGAAAGCCGCCGCTGCTCACGCAGAGGCGGCTTTCTCGTTTCCACCGCGGCGCTTGCGCAATTACGGCGGCGCGCCTGCGAACAGCACGACCTTGACACTGCCTTGAGGCGCTTGGATCGTGATGGCACACGGCCTGCTTCGCGCGGGATAGACCGGCAGCTTGAGATCCGCGGCCTCGAAACGCCGGCCATCCACTTTTGCCGCGCCGAAAATGGGCATGACGAAGCAGGTGTCGCCGGCCTCGATCGGCACGGCCAGTTCCGCGCCGTCGTCCAGCGAAATGTCGAGCATCGTCACGTCGGTCGGCGGATTCAGCGGAGAGCGGACGCCGTTAAAGCGCCCGGCCGGCACACGCACCTTGGCACCGGGTAGTTGCACGACCGGCACGTCCTGCGATTCCAGCACCAAGGGAAACGGTTCGGCGTTCTTCCGGCCGGGCGGCAAGTCAACGAAGATTTGCAGCGAATGGACCGTCTTGCCGATTTCCGCCGGCACCTCCTCGTGAACGATGCCTCGTCCGGCCGTCGTCCAATGCAAGCCGCCGGGCCGGATCCGGTTGCGAGTGCCGATGTTGTCGCGGTTGTCGATGCCCGTTTCCGAATCGAGGAACAGGTAAGAGACGGCCGAAAAGCCCGCGTGCAGGTGCGGCGGAAACGTGGGACCGCTCATCCAGGCGTGATCGACACTCAGGAAAGGTGCAATCGGCGCCGCCGTGCCACGCAAACCATAGGCCCGGAAGTGGCTGCCGCGATTGGCTCGCTGCAGCGAAGCGATGACAGACATGATGCGTCCTCAAGCGCTTTGGGCTTCGTTCAAAGACGGATAGTCGGTATAGAACTTTTCGGTGCCGCCAAAAAAGCCTTCGCGGCGAGGTTCGTTCATCGCCGCATCGGCCTTGAGCCGGTCGACGAAGTCCGGGTTCGCCAATACCATCGCGCCATAGGCTTCCAGGTCGGCAAGGCCCGATGCCACGTCGCGGCCGATCTGCTCGCGCGGGCGCCCTGGGCGGTTGACAATCAGCTTGCCGCTCCAGAGCTTGCGGATATCGGCCAGCAACGGCTCGTTTCCCTGGTGCATCACATGCACATACGCCAGCTCCAGCTTGTCCAGTTCCGCGACCAGGTAGCGGTACAGGTCGGGGCCTTCCGCACCTTCGTCGATGCCCCACATCGTCGTACCGGGCGACAGGCGGATAGCGGTGCGATCCGCGCCGATTTCCCGGGCGATGGCCTGCGCGATCTCGATGGCAAAGCGAGCGCGGTTCTCGATGGCGCCGCCGTATTCGTCGGTACGGATATTGGCGCCAGGTGCGAAGAACTGCTGGATCAGGTAGGCATTCGCGCCGTGGATTTCGACGCCGTCGGCGCCTGCCTCGATGGCGCGCCGGGCCGCGAACGCGAAGTCGGCAACGGTCCGGCGCACTTCCTCGGTCGTCAGCGCACGCGGCACCGGAATATCCTGCATACCGGCGGCCGTAAACATGCCGGCGCCCGGCGCGATAGCCGACGGCGCGACACCCTGGCGATGATGCGGCGTGTTGTCCGGGTGCGACATGCGGCCGGCGTGCATGAGTTGAATGAAGACGTGACCGCCCTTCGCGTGCACGGCTTCCGTGACCGTCTTCCAGCCGGCGACGTGCGCATCGGCATAGATGCCCGGCGTGGTCAGATAGCCCTGCCCGTCGTCGGACGGCTGGGTCCCTTCGGTAACGATCAAGCCGACGCCCGCTCGCTGCGCGTAATACAGGGCGGCCAATTCGCCCGGCGTGCCGTCGAACTGGGCACGGCTGCGGGTCATCGGCGCCATCGCTAGACGGTTTGGCAGGGTGTAGCGGCCAAGGCGGACGGAATCGAATACGCTGGTCATGACGAAATCCTCGAATACGGGTTGGAGAAACGCGCTTGCCTTCTACAGAAGCCGTAC
>CAUPOD010000334.1:0-3919 GCA_963512745.1 uncultured Burkholderia sp.
GCGCCCGCGCGCCCCCGCCATGACTATTCGCGCACCGGCGCCCCCACCCACCAATTATCCCACGCCCGGGCGGGCCCCCGCGCCCCCCCCGCGCCCCCCCGGCGCGGGGCAGCGGTAGCCGGGCACGCGCGCTTGAATCGCGAGACCGGGCGCATGCGCGAGCCGCGCGCGCACGGCGGCGTCCTCGCCGCCGAACGAAATCGTCTCGACCGTGGCATCGAACCATTGCGCGTCGCCGTCGCGCGGTGCATCGGCATTCTGCACGCGGATCTGCTCGGGGCGCAGCATCGCGTCGGCGGGCCCGTCCGGGTGCGCGACGCGCAACGGCAGCCGGCCCAGCGCGCATTCGATCGCGCCGCCGCGCGCATGGCCCGGCAGCAGCACGGCGTCGCCGACGAACGAAGCCAATTCGCGCGAGACCGGCTCGCGGTACAGCGTTTCGGGCGCCGCGGTCTGGAGCAGGCGCCCCTGCCACAGCACGGCTACTTCGTCGCCCAACGAGAGGGCCTCGGGCTGATCGTGCGTGACGAGCACGGCCGTCGCGCCCGCAGCCTTGAGCGCCGCGAGCACGGCCGCGCGCGTTTCGAACCGGAGCGAGGTGTCGAGCGCCGAGAACGGCTCGTCGAGCATCACCAGAGACGGCGCGGGCGCCAGTGCGCGCGCGAGCGCGACGCGCTGCTGTTGGCCGCCCGACAGTTGCTGCGGCACGCGCTGCGCATAAGCGGCCGGCAGCCCCACCATCTCGAGTAGTTCGGCCACGCGGTGCTGCCGGCGCCGCTGTGCGCGCGGCAGTCCGAAGCTGATGTTGTCGGCTACCGACAAATGCGGAAAGAGCGCGCCTTCCTGCGGCACGTAGCCGATATGGCGGCGCTCCGGCGGCACGTGCACGCCGGGTCCCGCCACGCGCTCCCCGTCGATCTCGACCGTGCCCTGCAGCGCGCGCTCGAAACCGCACACGATGCGCAGCAGCGTGGTCTTGCCGCTGCCCGACGGCCCGAGCAGCGCGAGCAGCTTGCCGCGTTCGACGGTCAGGTCGATGCCGTGCAGTACCGGGTGCCCGTCGAAGGCTTGGTGGACATCGTGAATGCGAAGTTCGCTCATTGCTTTGAAATACTTTGGAAAATCTCGGCCTTGCGTTTCAGCCGCATCTTTCAGTCACGCCGTTCATCCCGGCCGCGCACGGCCGAGCGGCCCAGTAGTACGAACAGCAGCGCCGAACCGGCCAGCGACAGCGCGACCAGCAGCGCAGCATACGGCGCCGCGGCCGCAAAGGCCAGCGTCGAGGTATCGCTCCAGACTTGCGTGGCCAGCGTGCGCGTGCCGATCGGCGAGAGCAGCAGGGTCGCGTTGAGTTCGGTCACGACCGAGATGAATACCATCGTCGCCGCGGCGCCGAGGCCCGGTCCCGCGAGCGGCAACAGCACGCGGCACGCGGTCTGCAGCGGCGTGAGGCCGAGCGAGCGCGCGGTTTCCTCGAGACGCGTCTGCGATTGCGCGATGGCCGCGCGCACGCTGACGAGCGCGAGCGGCAGGAACAATATCGAATACGCGATGATCAGCAGCGGCGAGGTTTGATAGAGCGGCTGCACGAAGCGCACCGTCAGCGACACCAGCGCGAGCCCGATCACGATGCCGGGCATGCCTTGCGCGGTGAAGGCCAGCCGTTCGAGCACGGTGGCGAGGCGTCCCGGATAGCGCACCAGCAGCACCGCGAGCGGCAGCGCGAGCGCCGTGGCCAGCGCCGCGGCCGCCAGCCCGTACCCCGTGGAGGCGAGCAACGCCTGCCACAGCAGTTCGGGCGAGACCTCGGCCGGCGTGACCGCTTGCGCGCTTTGCTGCGTGAGCCAATAGCCGATCATGCCGAGCGGCACGCCGAGCGTGGCGATCGCGAGCGCCGCGAAGCCGGCCAGCACGGGCCAGCGCCAGCGCCCGAGCGCATAGCGCGCGACGGCCCGGCGCGCGCCGCGGTGCGTTTGATCGTAACGGGCGCCGCCGCGCACGCGCAGTTCGGCCGCGACGCAAATCAGACACGCGACGATCAGCAGGCACGCGAGCAGCGAGGTGCCGCCGCCGTCGAACGAAATCCGGTATTCGGCATAGATCTCGGTCGTGAAGGTGCGGAACCGCAGCAGCGTAAACGCACCGAATTCGGACAACGTGCTCAGCGCCACCAGCAGCATGCCGCCGAGCAGGGCGGGGCGCAGTTGCGGCAGCACCACGCGCCAGAACACGCGGCGCGGCCCAAGTCCGAGCGTGCGTGCGCTTTCTTCGAGCGCCGGGTCGAGCCCGCGCAGCGCGGCGGCGACGGGCAGATAGACGAGCGGAAAATACGAGGAGACGAGCACCACCAGCGCGCCGAGGAAATCCTGCAGGCTCATGCTCAGCGAGACCCACGCATAGCTCGTGATGAACGGCGGAACGGCCAGCGGCGCGGCCGCGCAGGCGGCCCACCACGCACGGCCCGGCAGGCGCGTGCGCTCCACGAACCACGCGGCCGCCGTGCCGAGTACGGCACTGGCCACGGTGGCGGCCATCGTGATCGACACGGTATTGAGCAGCAGCTCGCCGATGATCGGGCGGAACAGCAGGTCCGCGATATCGCCGGGCGCGAGGCTCGCGGCGCGCCACACCGTAAACGCGATCGGCACCAGGATCGCCAGCGGACCGAGCGCCGCCAGCGCGATTAGCCCGCGCGGCGCGCGGCGCCGGGCGGACTCTGCAACACGCGCCGTGGCGGCGCGGAACAGTGAAGACATTTGGAGGGATTAGATCAAGCCAGCTTGGCGCAGCAGTTTACCCGCCTGAGAATCGTCGCCGAGCTTTTCGAACGGCAGGGCCGGCGGGCTCAGCTGATCGAACGGCTTCAAGATCGGGTCCGGCGCCACGCCCGGACGCAGCGGGTATTCGTAGCTGATATGGTTCTTCGCCATCAGGTTCTGCGCGCGCGCGCTGACGAGGTAGGCCAGGAACTTCTGCGCCTCGGCCGGGTGCTGGGCCGATTTGAGCACGGCCGCGCCCGACACGTTGATGAGGCCGCCCACGTCGCCGTTGCCGAAGTGATAGATCGCGCTATGCGTGTTCTTGTCGCCGAGTTCGGCATGCAGGCGCGTCCAGTAGTAGTTGTTGACGATGCCCGTCGCGACCGCCCCGCGGTTGACGGCCGCGACCACGCCTTCGTCGTCGTCGAAAATCTGCGCGTTGGCCTTGAGGCCCTTGAGCCATGCGAGCGCCGCCGGTTCGCCCTTGAGTGCGATCACGGCGCTCACGAGCGGCAGAAAGTCTGCGTCGGTCGGTGCGATGCCGATCTTGCCCTTCCACTCCGGCTTGGCGAAATCGAGCACCGAAGCGGGCATTTGCGCTGCCTGCAGCTTGCCGGTGTTATAGACCCCCACCGATTCGCGCGCGAGCACGCCGAGCCAATGGCCGTCCGGCGCGTTGAAGCGGGCCGGCACCTGTGCCAGCGTGGCGGCATCGACCGGCGCGAGCAAGCCCTTTTCGTCGAGCAGCGCGAGTTCGGGCGAGTTCTCGGTGAAATAGACGTCGGCCGGCGATTTGGCGCCTTCCGCGACGATCTGCGACGCGACGGCCGGGCCTTCGCCCTGGCGTACCTTGACCGCGATGCCGCTCTCCGCCTGGAAATCCTTGACCAGTTGATTCACGACTTGTTCGTGCTGGCCGTTGTAGAGCGTCAGCGTCGCGGCGCTCGCGGCTTGCATGCCGAACGTGCCGGCGAGTGCGAATGCAGCGGCGGCGAGCGCGCTGCGGCGCAGGATGGAGGTCTGCTTCATGAGGCGTTGTCCTATCGAGTATGTCTGTGTGGTGGTTGAATCGTGCGATGGGGGGGGGGGGGGGGGGCGGCCCCCCCCCCCAACCCCCCCCAAAAAAACCCCCCCCAAAAAAAACCCCCCCCCCCCCCCCC
>CAUPOD010000335.1:0-3905 GCA_963512745.1 uncultured Burkholderia sp.
CGCGAAGGGCGTGTTCTTCGGCATGAAGCATCAGATCCGCCAGATGCTCGCGCAGGGCGGTGAGGGTGTGATCCTCAACGTGTCCTCGATGGCGGGCCTCGGCGGCGCGCCGAAGCTGACCGCGTATGCGGCCGCCAAGCACGCCGTGATCGGCCTCACGCGCACGGCCGCCGTCGAATATGCGCGCCAAGGCATTCGCGTCAACGCGATCTGCCCGTTCTTCACCACGACGCCGCTCGTGACCGAGAGCGAACTCGGCGACAAGCAGGAGTTTCTCGCGCAGGCCGCGCCGATGAAGCGGCTCGGCAAGCCGGAGGAAATCGTCGCGATGATGCTGTCGATGTGCGCGAAGGAGAACGGCTATCTGACCGGGCAGGCCATCGCCGTGGACGGCGGCGTGTCGGCGTATTGAAATCCCATATCGAACGAAAGGGAACGCATCATGGATTTTGCTTATAGCCCGAAGGTCGAGGCACTGCGCGAGCGCGTGCGCGCGTTCATGGACCAGTGGATCGTGCCGCGCATCCGGCAATGGAACGAAGAGACGCACGCGGGCGTTTATCCTGTGTCGTTCATGGCGGAATTGCGCGAGCGTGCGCGCGAAGAGGGTCTCTGGAATCTGTTCCTGCCGCATCTGCGCGAGGACGAGCCCGGTACGCCGCTGACCAATCTCGAGTACGCACCGCTCGCCGAGATCATGGGGCGCGTGTCGTGGGCATCCGAGGTGTTCAACTGCAACGCGCCCGATACGGGCAACATGGAACTGCTCCATATGTTCGCGACGCCCGAGCAGCGCGAGCAATGGCTGCTGCCGCTATTGCGCGGCCAGTTCCATTCGGCGTTCGCGATGACGGAGCCCGACGTGGCCTCGTCGGACGCGACCAACATCACGACGCGCATCGTGCGCGACGGCAACGATTACGTGATCGACGGGCGCAAGTGGTTCATCACGAACGCGGCGCGTCCGGATTGCAAGCTGTTCATCGTGATGGGCAAGACCGATCTCGACGCGCCCGCGCACGAGCAGCAGAGCATGGTGCTCGTGCCGCGCGATACGCCGGGTTTGATCATCGAGCGCAATATCCCGGTGCTCAATCACGTGGCGCCCGAAGGGCATTGCGAAGTGGTGTTCGACAACGTGCGCGTGCCCGCGAGCAATCTGCTCGGCAAGGAGGGGAGCGGGTTTGCGCTCGCGCAGGCTCGGCTCGGGCCGGGCCGCATCCACCACTGCATGCGTTCGATCGGCGCGGCCGAGCTTGCGCTCGAGATGATGGTGGAGCGCGCGCAATCGCGCGTGGCGTTCGGCAAGCCGCTACATCAACACGGCACGGTGAGCGAGTGGATTGCGCGTTCGCGCATGGAGATCGAGCAGGCGCGTCTGCTCGTGCTGAAGACGGCGTGGCTTATCGACAAGGTCGGCGCGAAGGGCGCGCGCAAGGAAATCTCGATGATCAAGGCCATCGTGCCGACGCTGCATACGACGGTGTGCGACCGTGCGATGCAGGTATTCGGCGCGCGCGGCGTGAGCCCCGATACGCCGCTTGCCGATCACTGGACGTGGGGCCGCGCGCTGCGCTACGCGGACGGCCCCGACGAGGTGCATCTGCAGGCGATCGCGCGCATGGAGATGAAGGATGTTGAAGGTGGTTCTACTGAGGCTTATATGACTGGGCCTTTGCGATGAGTTTTTTTTAAAGCTTTAAAACTTCTAAACCGGTGGCAAGTCCGGGCGTGGGAGGACGGGGTTGGCTATCTGCTTCCGGTTGCCTACAGCAGATAGCCCACCTCGTCCCGACCGTTTTATTTCCCCAGGAAAACCAAAACCAAAGTCAAAACCGGCGGGGATTTATAACCTTCGGGGAATTGGGGTTTGGGGGGGATAGGGTGGCGCACAGAATGGGCGCAAGCGGTGGTGATGAGTTGGGGATGGTTTTTTGGGGCGATTGAACCTTCGGGACAGGGTAGGGGTACTCCCCGAAGGCGTTCCAGCCGGAGGGGAGTACCCCTACCCTGGCCTCCCAAGCTTGAACTGCCCAACGGTGTTCAAACAACGCTATTAAAACAGCAGCAAACCAGCAACGAGACCCCAATGCGCTTATCGAAACTCGATCTGAACCTCTTCGTCGTTTTCGAAGCGATCTACAACAAACGAAACCTGACCCGCGCCGCGGAGATGCTGAGCATCACGCAACCGGCGGTCAGCAACGCGCTCGCGCGTCTGCGCAAGACGCTCAACGATCCGTTGTTCGTGAGTACGCCGGCCGGCATGATGCCCACGCCGCTAGCCGAGAACATCGTCGGCCGCGTGCGCGAAGCCCTACAGTTACTGGATTCGAGCGCTTACGAAGGCGACGTGTTCGATCCCGCTTCGTCCGAGCGCGTGTTCCGCGTGAGCATGAGCGACTTGACCGAGGCGCTCGTGCTGCCCGCGCTCGGCGAGCTGCTGCAGCGCGAAGCGCCGCACATGAGCATCCGCAGCTATTACACGGACCGCCGCGAGATCGCGACGGCGCTCGCGAACGGTTCCGTCGATCTCGCGATCGACGCGCCGCTGATCGACGATCCGCACCTGCACCAATTACCGCTAGCGCGCGACCGCTACGCGTGCATGATCCGCCAGGACCATCCATTCAAGGGCAGCGTCCTCACGCTTGCGGACTACCTCGCGCTCGGCCACGTGAACGTGTCGAGCCGCCGCGAAGGGCGCGGCTATATCGATGCGGAACTCACGCGCCTCGGCCATCGCCGCCAGATCCGCATGCGCGTGCAGCACTACATGGTGGCGCCGCTGATCGCAATGCGCAGCGATCTCGCGCTGACCGCGCCGCTGCGCCTCCTGCAGCGCTACCCCGCACGTATCCTCGAACTGCCGTTCGAAGTCGCGTACCTCGAAACGCATTGCTATTGGCATCGCAGCGTCGAACGCGATCTAGGCAATCAGTGGCTGCGCGAGCAATTCATCCGCGTGATGGGCGAGGGCGCCTGACGATAGCGGATAGCGGCGCGAAGGCGCCGGATAGGCGCGCGTCCTGCCACCAACCAAACACCTCACCGGCAGCCGAGTTCGCCCTCGGTGTGCGAATCGATGCAGCGTTCCTCTTCGACCTGCACGGTCACGTGCCGGATGCTGAAACGATCGGACAGGCGCCGCTGCACGGCGACCACGACCTCGCGCGACGCGTAGCCGGGCGCGGGATGCACATGCAGCGTGAGCAGATGCTGCTCGCCCGTGATCGACCACGCATGGATGTGATGCGCGTTGCGGACTTCCTCGGTGTTCTGTTCGAGATCGGCCTTGATGTCGGCGAGATCCATGCCGGGCGGCGTGCCCTCGAGCAGGATGTGCGCCGACGACTTGACGATGCCCCACGCGCTCTTGAGGATGATGACGGTCACGACGATCGACAGGATCGGATCGATCGGCGTCCAGCCCGTGAGCATGATCACCGCGGCCGCGACGATGGCGGCGACGGAGCCGAGCATGTCGCCGAGCACGTGCAGCCACGCGCCGCGCAGGTTCAGGTTGTCGCGGTTGCCGCCGTGCAGGATCAGGAACGCCGCGATGTTGGCGGCGAGCCCCGCGAACGCGACGATCAGCATGGTCGGACCGGCCACGTGCACGGGCGAAGCGAAACGCCGGATCGCCTCGAACACGATCCAGGCCGCGATCGCGAACAGCGCGCAGCCGTTGACGAACGCGGCGAGCACTTCGAGCCGCTTGTAGCCGTAAGACAGCTGCGCGGTGGCGGGCCGCTTGCCGTATTGAATCGCAACCCACGCGAAGCCGAGCGCGGCCGCGTCGCTGACCATGTGCGCCGCGTCCCCGAGCAGCGCGAGCGAGCCCGACACCACGCCGCCCCCGACCTCGATAAGCATGTATAACGCGATGTTCGCGAACCCCCAGC
>CAUPOD010000336.1:0-3892 GCA_963512745.1 uncultured Burkholderia sp.
GCGCGTGGCCGGCGCGGGCGTCGCCGCGGCCGCACTCTGCGGCGCGCTATTGTGCGCCTGCGCCGTGCCGGACGGCGCCGGGGCGCCTTGCATGGACGCGCCCTGTGCCGCCGTTTTTTGCGTCGGCGTCTTTGCCCCACTCGCCTGTTGCGCCGCTACGGCTTGAGCCTCCGACGCATGCTGGGACTGTGCCGCGACACTCTTAGCCTGAGCCGACACGCTCTTGGCCGCTGCCGCGCTTTGACTTGCGGCGGCAGCCGAAGCCCCGCGCGGGGCCGCGGGCTTGCCGCCCTGTGCGGCGGCCCAGGCCAGCGGATCGAAATTCGTCAAACGGGTGTCGAGATTGAATGCCGCGCGCGCATCGTGCTTCAGCACGCCCTTCAGTTCGAGCCGACCCGCGCCGGAGCCGAGCCGCACCGTGTCGATCGCGGTCTGCTGCGGCGTCGAGGTCACGTGCGCTTCGAGCGTATGCGCGCGCGCGCGATCGGCGAGCGTCAACGCGACGGTCTGCTTGCCTTCCGCGAGCGCCACCGTCAACGGGCCGCTCAACGCGAGCGGCCGCAGCGCCGTGGTGAACACGTGCGGGTCGAGGTTGGCCAGCGCGAAATCGAAACGGCCCCGGCCGTCCTGCAGCTGTCCGCCGCCGCTCAGGCTCGCGCCCTGCACGAGGCGCAGCTTCAGCCCGTCGATGCGCTGCGTATGCGCATCGGCCTGTAGATTCGCTACGGCGTCGATCAGCGGCAACGCGCCGGCGGTATACAAGCCGGGCTTCGCATTCACGATGGACACCGGGCCGCCGACCTTGAACACGCCCGGCGTGCCCGTCACCGGCTTCAGTTCGGCGCGCAGGCTCAGATCGGCGTGCGGCGCACCCGGCGCGAGCGCGGCGGGATCGACATGATCGAAGTTCAGCGTGGCGCGCGTCAGCGGCACCGCGGCGAACGGCGCCGCATCGATGTGGCCGTGGCCGGTCAGCTTCGCGCCCGACGCGTCGAGGTCGATCCCGAGCGCTTCGAGCGAGCCCGACAGTTGCGCCTGTGCGCTCGCCGGCGCCTTGTCGAACTGCCCCTTGTAGCCCAGCGTGCCGTCGAGCGGGAACGGCCGCACGCCGTCGAGGCGCGCCTGCGCCTGCAGCGCGCCGTAAGGCGTGTCGAGCCGTTCGAGCGTCAGCGCATGATGCCGGCCGTCGCTCGCGCCGTGCAGGCGCAGATGTTCGAGCACGGTGGTCGAAGTAGGCTCGTGCAAACGCAACTGATCGAAACTCAGCGAGCCGATCGTCAATGCGAGCGGCAGCCGCAGATCGGCCGGCAGCTTCGTGGGTTCTTTCGATGGCGTCGAGGGCGGTAGCTTCAGATCGATGGTACCGGCGTTCAGCGTGTCGATCGTCAGGTGCCACGGCGCGCGCGCGAGCGCCCAGCGCCCGCTCAAGCGATCGATATGCAATTCGAAGCCCGCGCCGTTCGGACTCGTCCAGGCGAGATCCTTGACGCGAACGCCGTTCGCGAGCGTGCCCCCTTCGAGGGTGCCGCCGAGGCGGCCGTGCAGGAGGGCCACGCCCGCGCGCCACGTGAGGCTCGTACCGCGCTCGGTGCACACGGCCGCCGCGAGCGCGCCCACGAGCAGCACGCATAAGAGCGCCGCCGCGAGCACGAGCCAGAGCAGCCACTTCAGCAGACGCGGGCGGCGCGGCGCGGGCGGCTCCCGGTGCTCCGTTGCACTGGGTGGCGCGGACGGGGGCGATCCGCCCGACGCGCTGCCATCGCGACCATCGCCACCATCGCCATCGCTGCCGCCTCTGCTCCCGTTACTGCCGCCGCCGGGCAGTACCATGCGCCGGACCGGGCATGGCGCGAACATCCGCCAGCAGCCCGCGCCCTCGTCCTCGTTCCAACCCGCAGCCATCAGAAATCGCGTCATGCGCCGCTCCGTCAGAAGGCGACGCCGAGCGTCAGGTAGGGCCGCACGCCGTGATTGCGCAGCCCGTAGCCGAGGTCGATATTGACGGGCCCCACGGGGCTGCGCCAGCGCGCGCCGACCCCCACGCCCGGGTAGAACACGCGTTCGCCCCAGGTGTCGGTGGCAGTGCCGATGTCGAAGAACGTCGCCGCGCCCCACTCGCGCGTGAACCAATGCTGGTACTCGGTCGACCCGGTCAGCAGGTATTTGGTGGGCAGCACCGAGCCGGCAACGTTGTTGCCGATGCTCTCGTAGCTGTAGCCGCGCACCGAATTCGAGCCGCCCGCACGGAACAGCAGCGAGGCGGGAATGCCCGACGCGCTGCCGCCCGTCACCACGGCGCCGAATTCGGCGCGGAACACGAAGATGTCGCGGCGTCCGACCGGCACGTATTGCTGGCCGCTCACGTCGGCACGCGCGAAGGTCTGCGTCGTGGCGATGCCCTTGACCGCGAAATCGGCCTCGGCCCGCAGCAGATTGCCGGAGCGCGGGAAGATCGGATCGTCGACATTGCGGCGCGTCCACGCCCATTGCGGCACCAGGGCGTGGGCCATGGTCGGACTGGCCGCATTCTGATCGAGGCGGTCGTCGTAGAACATCAGCCCGTAGGTCGTGGTGATGTACTGGCCGTTACGGCTGCGCTGCAGACCGCCGCGCGCGCTATAGATGCGCACGTCTGATTGGTTGGTGGTCGTGTACGAAGCGAGCGCGCTGTTGGTCCAGCCACGCGTGTCCGGCGGCATGAACAATTGCACTTGACCGTATTGCTGGGTCTTATCGACGCGTCCCGACATCACCAGCGGCCACGCCGCGCCGAACGTGTCGAGATAGCTGTAGGCGCCCTGCACGTGCGGGCCCGTATCCGTCGAATAGCCGATGCTGCCGCGCACGTTGTTGTACGGGTACTCGCTGAGCTGCACGTGAAGCGGCGTGCCGAGCGGATGCTCGGTATCGCTGCCGACATCGATCGCCGCGCTCGCGTAATACGGGGTGTTCTGCAACTGACGCTGCAGTTCGGCGATGCGCGCGGTGTCATAAACCTCGCCGACCGCAAGCGGATTCACGTGACTGGCGATCCACTCGGGATAGCGGGGGGGGCCGCCGTGGTTTTGGGGGCCCCGCGTGTAGGTCGGCCCGCCGTAGAACCTGTCTAATTTTAAAAAAAAAGACCCCACCAAATGCGTATACACGTCACTGGCCAACCACTGGTTATCGCGGCGCCCCCCCCTGACTTGAAGCGGGCCGAGCGTGAAGGTCGGCCCGCTGTCGAAGTTGACGCTGAGCACGGCCGTTTGCGTGCGCGGATCGATGCGCGCCTCGGACGCGACGATCTTCGCGCCGACGTAGCGGCGCGCCTGCAACTGCTGGAGCGCGGCATTCTTGGCCGCATCCCAACCAGCCTGCGTGAACGGATCGCCCTCGTGCACCGAGAACGCGAGGCGCGCCGCCGTCGCCTGCGCGGGCGCCTCCTGTTCGATCGGACCGTTGAACGCGAGGTCGATCTCGCTCACGTGCGTGAGCGGCCCCGGCACGACGCTGATCTTGACCGCGTGCTTGCCGCCGCGCTCGCTGACCGAGGTCTTCACGTCCGGCGAGAAATAACCCGACGTGGCCAGCAAATCCTTGGTCTGCTGCGGCGCGGCCGTGACGAGATAATCGAATTGATCCGCATCGACGTTGTCGCGCTTGGCGAAGCGCACAATATCGAGATACTGTTTCAGCATGCCGCGCACGCTGTACGGCGCGTCGATGTCGACGTTATAGCTCGCATACGCGGGCAACGCGAAGGCCCAGCATGCGCACGCGAACAGCGCAGCGCGCAGCGACGTGCGCGCATGTCGTAAACGAGCATGTCGCGAATCACGCGGATGCGCCGCGGCCGCGCCTGCGCAAGTCGCTGCCGTGCGGGACGCGCGCGCCGCCGCCGACCACGCCG
>CAUPOD010000337.1:0-3872 GCA_963512745.1 uncultured Burkholderia sp.
GTCGTAGCCCGAGCTGCCGGCCAGCATCTTCGCCTGCAGCGTGTCGTCGCTGTCGTAGTTGTCGTACTTGACCTTGATGCCCGACTGCTTCTCGAAGTTCGGGATCGTGTCGGCTGCGATGTAGTCGGACCAGTTGTAGACGTTGAGCGTGGTGCTGTCGGCAAACGCCGGCGCAGCCGTCCACGGCGTCAAGCCGGCCACGGCAAAGAGCGCGGCGGCCGCGATCGAGGTGCGAAGAGACTTCGGTTTCATGGAGCGTTCCTCATGGGTTGGAAGGCGGCCGGATCGGGAGCCGGCCGTCGAGTACTGCACTGTCTACTGCCGTTTAGGAAAGACCTAGCTGCTGGGCCGTGGCGTCGAGCGCCGACTTGGCTTTCGACACGATTTCGTCGATCTCGGCGCGCGTGATCACGAGCGGCGGCGACAGCAGCATCCGGTCGCCGCTCGCGCGCATGATCAGGTTGCCGTTGAAGCAGAAGTCGCGGCATATCGTGCCGACGTCGCCGCCGTGCGCGAAGCGCTTGCGCGTGGCCGGATCCTCGGCCAATTGCAGCCCCGCCACGAGCCCCGCGCCCGCGATCTCGCCGACGATCGGATGCGCGCCGAACGTCTCGCGCAGGCGCGCCTGGAAGTACGGGCCCGTATCGTTCTTGACGCGCTCGACGATGCGTTCGTCGCGCAATAGTTTGAGGTTCGCGACGGCCACCGCAGCTGCGACCGGATGTCCGGAATACGTAAGGCCGTGATTGAAATCGCCGCCGCCGATGATGACCTTCGCGACGCGGTCGTGCATGCCGACCGCGCCGAGCGGCACGTAGCCGCTCGTGATGCCCTTGGCCATCGTGATCAGGTCCGGCTCGAAGCCGAAATGCTGATGCGCGAACCATTCGCCCGTGCGGCCGAAGCCGCCGATCACCTCGTCGGCCGCGAGCAGCACGTCGTACTTGCGGCAGATGCGTTCGATCTCGGGCCAGTAGGTCGAGGGCGGGAAGATCACGCCGCCCGCGCCCTGGAACGGTTCGCCGATGAACGCCGCGACGTTCTCGGGCCCGAGCTCGAGGATCTTGGTTTCGAGCTGGCGCGCGCGCTCGAGGCCGAATTCTTCGGGCGTCATGCCGGCCGGCGCCTCGCCGAAGAAGTAGGGCTGGTCGATGTGCACGATGTGCTGGACCTGCGACGGCATCTGTTCGTGCATGTATTCCATGCCGCCGAGCGTGCCGCCCGCGATCGTCGAGCCGTGGTACGCGTTCTTGCGCGCGATCACGTATTTCTTGCTCGGCTTGCCTTGCGCGAGCCAGTATTGATAGACGATGCGCAGCACCGTGTCGTTGCCTTCCGAGCCGCTGTTGCAATAGAAGAAGTGCTTGAACGGGGCGGGCGTGAGTTCGGCGAGCAGCGCCGACAGCTCGATCACGGGCGGGTGCGTGGTCTTGAAGAACGTGTTGTAGTACGGCAGCTCCTGCATCTGCCGGTAGGCCGCGTCCGCGAGTTCGCGGCGCCCGTAGCCGAGGTTCACGCACCACAGGCCGGCCATGCCGTCGATGATCTTGTTGCCTTCCGAGTCCCACAGGTACACGCCGTCGGCCTTGACGATCACGCGGCTGCCCGCGCGGTTCAGCGCCGCCATGTCCGAGAACGGATGGATGTGATGGGCCGCGTCGAGCGCGCGGTACTCTGCCGTCGCGCGTGCGCTGGCATTGGCCTTCAGGGGCTGCACGTAGGCCGATTCGCCGATTCGGGTATTCATTGTCTCTCCTGGTTTCCGCCGCTCACACGTGCAGCAGCAGATGACGGCGTTCCCACGAACTGATCACGCGGAAGTACGCCTCGTATTCGGTTTCCTTGAGCGCCAGATACGCGCGCATGAACTTGTCGCCGAGGATGTCGGTGAGCGGGGCGCATGCGCCCATCAGCGTGAGGCCCTCTTCGAGGTTGCGCGGCAGCTGGTAGGGCAGGTTGTAGCCGTCGCTCGCGAGCGGTTCGGTCGGCTTGAGCGCCTGCGTGATGCCGAGGTAGCCCGCTGCCAGCGTGCCCGCGAGCGCGAGGTACGGGTTGCAGTCCACGCCCGGAATGCGGTTCTCGATGCGGCGCGCGGCCGGCGTCGAGTGCGGCACGCGGAAACCCACGGTGCGGTTGTCGTAGCCCCACTGCACGTTGATCGGCGCGGCCATGAAGCGCGACAGGCGGCGGTACGAATTGATGTACGGCGCGAAGATCGGCATCAGCGCGGGCGTGTATTTCTGCAGGCCCGCCAGGTACTGATAGAACATCGGGCTCGCCTCGCCCTTGTCGTCGGTGAACAGGTTCTTGCCGGTCTTGGCGTCGACGAGGCTCTGGTGGATGTGCATCGCCGAGCCCGGTTCGTTCTCCATCGGCTTGGCCATGAACGTCGCGTACATGTTGTGGCGCAGCGCGGCCTCGCGCACCGTGCGCTTGAACAGGAACACCTGGTCCGCGAGCGAGAGCGCGTCGCCGTGCTGGAAGTTGATTTCCATCTGCGCGGCGCCGACCTCGTGAATCAGCGTGTCGATGTCGAGGTTCTGCATCTCGCAGTATTCGTAGATGTCCTCGAACAGCGGATCGAACTCGTTGACGGCCTCGATCGAGTACGACTGGCGGCCCGTTTCGGCGCGGCCCGTGCGGCCGATCGGCGGGCGCAGCGGCAGGTCCGGGTCCTTGTTCATGTCGACCAGATAGAACTCGAGCTCGGGCGCCACCACCGGGCGCCACCCGCGCGCCTTGTAGAGTTCGAGCACGCGGCGCAGCACGTGGCGCGGCGAGGTCTGCACGGGCGTGCCGTCGAAGTGCACGCAGTCGTGGATCACTTGCGCCGTGGGATCGACGGCCCACGGAATCAGGCAGATCGTGGCCGGATCGGGCACGCAGACCATGTCCGGGTCCGTCACGCCGCCGAGGGTGTCGTCTTCGGGGTAGTCGCCCGTGACGGTCTGCACCATCACGGCCTGCGGCAGGCGCATCGATTCGCCCGATTCGAACTTGTTGCGCGGGATGATCTTGCCGCGCGCGATGCCGGCCATGTCGGGGATGATGGCTTCGACCTCGGTGATGCGGTGCTGCTTCAGGAAGTCGTCGATGATTTCGTTTGCTGCGATGGCATTCATTGCGGGCTCCTCGATGCGGGTCCCGCGGACGTGGGAATAAGCGCGGTAGTTTTCATGGCAAGCCAACTCGTTGAGGCGATTCTGAACGGATACGAGGCGTGTGCTTCCCCGGCCCGGAGGGCCGCGTTTGGGCGGTCCGCGCGCGGCGAGCGCGCGGGCGTGGGGAAGATCGTTCGGAGTGCGGTGCGATGCGCGCGGGTACCGGCTACGGCAACGACGGCGCCCCCGGCGTGCTCGGCACGCGCGGCGAACGACGCAAGCGGGCAGGCGCTACGGCAGCAGCGAGGCGACGCCGTCGGTATCGACGGCAATGAACGCGCGAGCGGAGACGGCGTTATGGCGACGCACGGAGCGGCGCGACAGAATGGTGAAGACGGAGCGAAAACGGCGGGTTTCGAGACTGCCGCTGCTGCCGTCGGCGGAAATGCAGTCGGCGCGAAACGCATGTTTCGGCTGACTTCGATTCCACCTGATCAGAGGGCCACGGACTCTCACGATTGCACTCGTTAAGTGATGTCAAGGATGATCGCCGGTTGCCCGGCAGGATCGACATCCCGCGCTAGTCGTGCCGCACGGAAATGCGATGACCTTGATGCCAGCTTATACAAGCCAAAAATGCCGTCAAATAGTTTTTAGCAAGACCGTTCGCATTGCGTGCGCGTGCAACGGCGCGTCGGCGCGTGCGGCCCCATGCCCGGCGCTGGCGGACGCGCCCCGGCTAGGCCGCGCCGGGGCGGTTCGGCTTTAGGG
>CAUPOD010000338.1:0-3857 GCA_963512745.1 uncultured Burkholderia sp.
ATGTTTGTTTGTGTGTGGTGGGCTAGTTTATGTTTTTATGCGAGAGGGGTAGGGCCGCGCGCGGCGCACCGCGTCACCCATCCGTATCCACCAGCTCCTCGGCACGCAGACAGGCCACTTGGCGCCCCGCCACTTCGCGCAGGGCCGGCTTTTCGGCGCGGCAGCGCTCGATCGCATACGGGCAGCGCTGATGGAACGCGCAGCCCGACGGCGGTGCGAGCGGCGACGGCATCTCGCCGTGCAGCTCGATGCGCGCGCGGCGGTCTTCCGCGTGCAGCGCCGGCGTGGCCGACATCAGCGCGCGCGTGTACGGATGCAGCGGCTTCGCGTAGATCGTGTGCTTGTCGCCGTATTCGACGGCCGAGCCGAAGTACATGACCATCACGTCGTCGGCCAGATACTCGACCACCGCGAGGTTGTGCGAGATGAACACGTAGCTCGTGCCGAATTGCGCCTGCAGATCCATGAACAGATTCAGGATCTGCGCCTGGATCGACACGTCGAGCGCCGATACCGGCTCGTCGGCCACCACGATGCGCGGCTCGAGAATCATCGCGCGCGCGATCGCCACGCGCTGCCGCTGGCCGCCCGAGAACATGTGCGGATAGCGGCTCGCCTGCTCGGGACGCAGCCCGACCGTGCGCATCACCTGCTGCACGCGCTCGGCGCGGCCCGCCGCGTCGAGATCGGTATTGATCACGAGCGGCTCGGACAGCGTCTGCTCGACGGTCTTGCGCGGGTTCAGCGACGCGTACGGATTCTGGAACACCATCTGCACGTCGCGGCGCATCTCGGCCAGCGCCTCGCGGCTCGCGCCGGTCGCGCTCTTGCCGTCGAGCAGCAGCCGGCCCGCGCTGGGCGCCTCGACCAAGGTCAGCTGGCGCGCGAGCGTGGACTTGCCGCAGCCCGATTCGCCGACCACCGCGAGCGTGCGGCCGCGCCGCAGCTCGAACGAGACGCCGTCGAGCGCCTTCACGAGCCCCTGCTTGAACCAGCCGCGCCAGCCTTCGGCGCCCGCGGCGCGGCGCACCGGGTAGTACTTGGTGAGCCCCTCGGCCGCCATCACCACCGGATCGGCTTCCGCCGGCGCGCCCGTGTCACGCCTTTCGATTACTGCGTTCATGATGCCTCCCCGGGCGCTGCATTGACTGCTCCTGTACCGTGTTGCGCCGCCGGCGCGGCTACGCCGAGCGGATGGATGCAGCGCACCCAGGCGTGCTCGAACGCCGCCCCGCCTCCCGGCCCGAGCCGGTCGAACGCGGGCCGCGCGCGCGTGCAGGCCGGCTCCACGTACTTGCAGCGCGGCGCGAACAGGCAGCCCGAAGGCCGATCGTCGCGCCCCGGCACCATGCCCGGCAATGCGGCCAGTCGCCGCTGCGCGCCCGCATCGGCCTCGGACCCGACGTACAGCTCGGGAATCGCGGCGAGCAGCGCCTGAGTATACGGATGGTGCGGCGACGTGAAGATGTCGGGCACGCGGTTCAGTTCGATGAGTTCGCCCGCGTACATCACGGCCACGCGCTGCGCGACCTGCGCGACCACGGCCAGGTCGTGCGAGATCAGCACGAGACCCATGCCGCGCTCGCGCTGCAGGCGTTGCAGCAGATCCATGATCTGCGCCTGGATCGTCACGTCGAGCGCGGTGGTCGGCTCGTCGGCGATCAACAGTTTCGGATTGCACGAGATCGCCATGGCGATCATCACGCGCTGGTTCATGCCGCCCGACAGCTGGTGCGGGTACATGTCGATGCGGCTTTTCGGATCGGGAATCCCGACCTGATCGAGCAGTTCGAGCACGCGCTTCTCGAGCGCCGCGCCGCGCAGCCCTTCGTGCAGGCGCAGCACTTCCTTGATCTGCGCGCCGATCGTGTAGCTCGGGTCCAGGCTCGTCAGCGCGTCCTGGAACACCATCGCCACGTCCTTGCCGATGATCTTGCGGCGTTCCTTCGGCGTCGCGTGCAGCAGATCGACGCCGTTGAACTCGATCGCGTCGGCCGTGACCACGCCCGGCGCATCGATCAAACCCATGAGCGCGAGCATGCCCACGCTCTTGCCCGAGCCCGACTCGCCGACGATGGCCAGGACCTCTCCCGGCGCGAGCGTCAGATCGACGCCGTCGACGGCGCGCAGCCCGTCGAACTCGACCCTCAAATTACGAATTCGCAACAGCGCTTCCATCTCAATTCATCCGTTTCAGTTTGGGATCGAGCGCGTCGCGCAGCCCGTCGCCGAACAGGTTGATGGCCAGCACCGCGATCAGGATCGCGAGGCCCGGCATCGTGACGATCCACCACGCGCTGTCGATGTAGTCGCGCGCCGAGGCCAGCATCGAGCCCCACTCCGCCGTCGGCGGCTGCACGCCGAGGCCGAGGAAGCCGAGCGCCGCGGCATCGAGGATCGCCGAGGAAAAGCCCAGCGTGGCCTGCACGATCAGCGGCGCCATGCAGTTCGGCAGCACCTGCGAGAACATCAGCCGCAGCGTGCCCGCGCCCGCCATGCGCGAGGCCGTCACATAGTCTTTACGCAGCTCGCCGAGCGCGGCCGCGCGCGTCAGGCGCACGTAGCCCGGCAGCGCGACGATCGCGATCGCGAGCATCGTGTTGAGCAGGCCCGGCCCGATGATCGCGACCACGGCCACCGCGAGCAGCAGCGACGGCAGCGCGAGCAGGATGTCCATCACGCGCATGATCGGCGTGTCGAGCCACTTCGGGAAGAATGCGGCCGCGAGGCCCAGCACGATGCCGGGCAGCAGCGCGAACACGACCGACACGCCGCCGATCCAGAACGACAGGCGCGCGCCGTAGATCAGCCGCGAGAGGATGTCGCGTCCCGCCTCGTCGGTGCCGAGCACGAAGCGCGCGTGACCGCCGGCCATCCACGCGGGCGGCGTCTGCACGAAGTCGCGGAATTGCTCGACCGGGCTGTACGGCGCGACGAGCGGCGCGAACACCGCCAGGAACAGCAGCACCACGAGCACCGCGCCCGCGGCGACGGCGCCGCGGTTGCGCGAGAACTGCGCCCAGAATTGATAGAGCGCGAGCATGCGCCCGCTCACGGGCGCGCTCGGCTTCGGCATTGCGGATTGCACATTGCTCATCGCTTACCTCGCATAACGAATGCGCGGATCGAGCACGCCATAGAGCAGATCCACAAGCAGATTGACGAAAATCACCAACGAGGCGATCAACAGGATGCCGCCTTGCACGACCGGATAGTCGCGGCGCGCGATCGCGTCGATCAGCCATTTGCCGATGCCGGGCCACGAGAACAGCGTCTCGGTCAGCACCGCGCCCGCGAGCAGCGTGCCGATCTGCAGGCCGATCACGGTCACGACGGGCACCAGCGCGTTGCGCAGCGCATGCACGAAGATCACGCGCAGCGGCGAGAGCCCCTTGGCGCGCGCGGCGCGGATGTAGTCCTCGCGCAGCACTTCGAGCATCGCCGAGCGCGTCATGCGCGCGACCACGGCGAGCGGAATCGTGCCGAGCACGATCGACGGCAGGATCAGGTGGCTCACGGCCGAGCGGAACGCGTCGTAGTCGTGCGCGAGCAGCGTGTCGACGAGCATGAATCCCGTCACGGGCGGCACGTCGAATTCCACGGCGATGCGGCCCGACACGGGCGTCCAGCCCAGATACGACGAGAACACCATGATGAGGATCAGCCCCCACCAGAAGATCGGCATCGAGTAGCCGGTCAGCGCGACGCCCATCACGCCGTGGTCGAACATCGTGCCGCGCTTGACGGCCGCGAGCACGCCGGCGGGCACGCCCACCACGAGCGCGAGCAGCATCGCGCAGAACGACAGTTCGACGGTGGCCGGTAAGCGCGCGCGGAATTCGTCGAGCACGCCGATC
>CAUPOD010000339.1:0-3831 GCA_963512745.1 uncultured Burkholderia sp.
CATTGGCTGGATTCCATGACGCTCTCCCTTCCGGGGGCGCGGGGGGGGCGCCCCACGCGCAAGAAGGCGAGCAACGGGCGGGGGCGGGCGCCCCCCGCCGCCATTCCGACAGGCTCGTCGATGCGTGCGCAGCCGTAGAGGAACAGCACGAGCCCCGGCGACAACAGCATCAGGCCGAGCCAGTCGAGTTGGCGCGGCCGCGTCTGCGCGCGATCGGGCGGCAGAAACCGCCATGCGAGCACGATCGCAAGCAGGCCGATCGGCAGATTCAGCAAGAACAGCCAGCGCCATGATGCATGCTGGAGAATCGCACCGGCGGCCATGGGGCCGAGGATCGGCGCCGCGAGCACGGGGACGGCCGCATAGCCGATCACGCGCGCCATCTGTGCGCCGGCCGCGCGCGCGACGATCATCTGTGCCATCGGTGCGAGCAGGCCGCCGCATGCGCCCTGCAGCACGCGGAACGCGATCAAGGACGGTGCGGACCACGCCATGCCGCACAGCACCGAAGCCGCCGTGAAAGCCAAAAAGCAGCCGAGGTAGACGGCCTTCGCACCGATCCGGTCCACGAGCCAGCCGCTCATCGGCAGCACCAGCGTAAGCGTCAGCAGGTAGGCGCTCGTCACCCATTGAATCGTCGCGAGGCTCGTATGCAACTGCGCCGCGAGGCTCGACAGGGAGACGTTGACGATCGTCGCGTCGAGTTGCGCGAGCAGCGCGCCTGCCGTCGCAACGGAAAGGATCTTCCATTGCGCGGCATCGAGCCGATGGGCGGGAGGCCGGGGCCGCATATCGCTGTCGCTCGGCGCAGCGCCCTGATGCTCAGGCACGGCGCTGATCGAGCGTTTCGGCGACCGCGTACGTCGTGCCCGTTTCGCCTAGCCGCGGGAAAATCCGCGACACGCTGTTCGCATGGGCCTCGGCATTCAGATCGGACATCGCGTCGGTCGCGAGCGTCACGTTGAAGCCGAGTTCGTGCGCCTGGCGCGCGGTCGATTCGACGCCGATGCTCGTCGCGATTCCTACCACCACGACCTGCGTGACGCCCTGCGCGCGCAGATACGCATCGAGGCCGGTACCCGTGAACGCGCCCCAGGTGTGTTTCGTGACCCGATGGTCTTCAGGCTGCGCGTTCAGTTCGGGCAGCAGTTCGGCCCAGTCGGGAGGCAACGCGCTCAGGTCGTACTGCTGTTCGTTGCGGCCCGACGGCATGCCCGCGACGTTCACGAACACGATCGGCAAGCCATGACGCCGGAACGCCGCGACGAGTTCGACGACGTGCGCGACGGTTTCCGCTACCGGCGGGACGCCAGGCAACGCCGCGATGCCCTTTTGCAGATCGACGACGATCAGCGCGGTTTTCGGATCGAGAGTCGTGATGGTCATGTGCTGCTCCTGAAATGAAGATGTAAGAAGGACTACTAATCTGTTCCAGCAAAGGACGTGCGCCTGACGACAAACGACCGAGGTACGCCTCGCCTACGCGTCGCCCAAGCGACGCAGCAAAGGAATCGCGGTTTCGAGCGCGCGCATTTCCTCGGGGCCGAGCGTTTCGAGCGCGCCGAGCAGCCACTCGCGCTTGGCGGCGGTACGCCGCTTGCGCTCCTCGGCACCCGCGGCGGTCAGCACGAACAGGATCTGGCGGCCGTCGGTCGGATGCGGGCGGCGCTCGACCAGGCCGTCTTCCTCCAGGCCGCCGAGAATCGCCTTCATCGACTGGGGCTTCATGGCTTCCATACGCGCCAGATCGGCGGTCGTCGCCGCGCCGTGCTGTTCGAGCCGCGCAAGCGTCCCCATTTGCGACAGGTTCAGCTCGCGGGGATTGGCTTCGGAACGCAGCCGGCGGAGGATTTGGCCGAGCGCCAGCATCAGGTCGGCGGCGATCGTGTCGGGATTCGGAGCGGGAAGCGGCGGTTTCGTCATGCACGCATCATAGACATCGACAGTTTATATTGCAAGTTTAACTGTCTATTTTTCCGTATGAACTGACTTGCGTCGTCCGGTTTCTCGGCCTAGCTTGGTATGGCGCCACGATCCGGCGATCCTTCAACGGAAGATGAAGCCATGCACGACCTCGTCAAAACCGCCTGCGCGGCATGCCTGTGCGCCGCAACCGCCGCCTTCGCGCAAGCCCCGGCGCCGGGCGCCTCGCCTGCCTCACAGCCCTCCGCCGGCGGCACCCCTGACAAAATGCCGTTCGACATCCCCTATGGCGCGCCGATCGGCTTGGACAGCGCGAAGAAGCTGATCGCGCTCGCCGAAGCCGAAGCAAAACGGCGCAACTGGGAAATGAACATAGCCGTCGTGGACCCGCACGGCGATCTGCTCGCGTTCGAGCGCATGGACGGCGCGCAGTATGCGTCGATCGCGATCGCGCAGAACAAGGCGCGCACGGCCGCGCGGTTCCGGCGCGAGACGCGCGTCTTTTACAACCTGTATGCGGCCGGACAGACTTACGTGGGGACGTACGGCCAGGATCTCGTGGCTTCGCCGGGCGGTTTTCCGTTGATCGCGGACGGCAAGGTCGTGGGCGCGATCGGCTGCAGCGGCGGCACCGGGGATCAGGATGCGACGGTATGCGGCGCCGCGGTGAACGGGTTCAAATAATCCCGCGCATGCGGCCCGGGCGAACCGGGCAAATCGCATCAGCCCTGTCGGCGTGCCTGATCTAAAGCGTCGGGGCGCCGAACGATTGCACGGCGTGATTGTTTACGATACTTTATGCTCTGTTATGCTCGTTTTAGCGGAGCCTAAAATGCAACGAACACGCCAGGAAGCCGCCGACGGCCTCCTCCCCAGCGAACGTGAACGCCTGATCCTGCAGCGGCTGCAGGCCAGCGGACGCGTGCTGGCCGCCGAGCTCGCGGCCGAATTCAATACGTCCGAGCACACGATCCGCCGCCATCTGCGCGATCTCGCGGACGCCGGGCATTGCAAGCGCGTGTACGGCGGCGCCCTGCTCGCCTCTCCGGCCAATCAGCCCGCCGCCGTGCGCATGCGCGAGCATGCGGACCGCAAGGCCGCGCTCGCGCGCGCGGCCGCCTCGATCGTGCAGCCGGGCCAGGTCGTGCTGCTCGATGCGGGCACCACGAACGTGGCGATCGCGGCGGCGCTACCCGAGAACGCGGGCCTGACGGTCGTCACGAATTCGCCCGAGGCGTGCGTGCGCCTCGCGGGGCGCCCCGGCTTCGACGTGATCTTGATAGGCGGCCGCATCGCCGAGCGCGCGGGCGGCTCGCTCGGCGCGACCGCGTTGTTGCAAGTCCAGCAGCTCAAGGCCGACCTGTGCTTCCTCGGCGCGTGCGCGCTCGATCCGCTCGAGGGCATCGCCGCATTCGACGCCGAGGACGCCGAGCTCAAGCGCGCAATGCTCAAGGCGAGCGGCCAGATCGCCATCGCGATGACGTCCGAGAAACTCATGACAGCGGCACCGTATATCGTGGCGCCCGCTTCGACCATCGACTATCTGGTCGTCGAAGCCGATCTGCCCGCCGAGCGTCTCGATGCGCTGCGCAAAGTGTGCGGCACGGTCGTGGCGGCCGCGTCATGAGGCCCGTCAAGCAGCGCATCGCGACCGTCGTGGTGTTTCTGGCCAACGGCTTAGGTATCGGCGCATGGGCCGTCGAGATCCCGCGTATCAAGGAGCATCTGGGGTTGAGCGATGCGACGCTCGGCATCGCGTTGTTCGCGCTCGGGCTCGGCGCGATGACCGCGATGCCGCTCGCGGGCCGGCTCGCGCCGCGCTTCGGCAGCGGGCGCGCGACGGCGCTGCTCTGTTTCGCGTTCGTCGCGTTGTTGCCGCTGCCCGCCTTCGTGCCCGGGCCTGTGTGG
>CAUPOD010000340.1:0-3820 GCA_963512745.1 uncultured Burkholderia sp.
CCCGTATTCGGCGCAGCGCGCGCGCGTCGGGATGCCCTTGTCGGGGTTCAGCAGCATGCGCGGGTCGAACGCGCGCTTCACGTCGAAGAACGTCTCGCGCTCGGCCGCGGAGAACTGCACGCACATCGAGTTGAGCTTCTCGGTGCCGACGCCGTGCTCGCCGGTCACGGTGCCCCCGAGTTCCACGCAGGTCTCGAGGATGTCGGCGCCGAATTCCTCCGCGCGGTGCAATTGCTGCGGATCGTTCGCATCGAATAGGATCAGCGGGTGCATATTGCCGTCGCCCGCATGGAACACGTTCATGCAGCGCAGGCCGTAGCGCACCTCCATGCGCTCGATGCGCGCGAGCAGCGGACCGATCTGGCGGCGCGGCACGGTGCCGTCCATGCAGTAGTAGTCGGGCGCGACGCGCCCCGCGGCCGGAAACGCATTCTTGCGGCCCGACCAGAAGCGCAGCCGCTCGGCCTCGGTGCGCGACACCACGAGGCGCGTTGCGCCGTGTTCGCGCAGCACGGCGGCCATGCGCGCGATTTCCTCGGCGACTTCCTCGGGCGTGCCGTCGGCTTCGCACAGCAGGATCGCGGCGGCATCGAGATCGTAGCCGGCCTGCGTGAAGGATTCCACGGCGCGCGTCGCGGGGTTGTCCATCATTTCGAGGCCGGCCGGGATCAGGCCCGACGCGACGATCGCGGCGACGGCTTCGCCGCCCTTCACGACGTCGTCGAAACTGGCCATGATCAGTTGCGCGAGCGGCGGCCGCGGGATCAGCTTGACCGTGATTTCGGTCGCGATCGCGAACATGCCCTCGCTGCCGATCAGCACGGCGAGCAGATCGAGGCCCGGCGTATCGGGCGCGAGCGAGCCGAACTCGACGATCTCGCCTTCGATCGTGACCGCGCGCACGCGCAGCACGTTGTGCACGGTCAGGCCGTACTTGAGGCAGTGCACGCCGCCCGAGTTCTCGGCGACGTTGCCGCCGATCGTGCAGGCGATTTGCGACGAGGGATCGGGCGCGTAGTAGAGGCCGTATGGCGCGGCCGCTTCGGAGATGGCCAGATTGCGCACGCCGGGCTGGACCGTCGCGGTGCGTCCGTACGGATCGACTTCGACGATCTGCGTGAAGCGCGCGAGCGACAGCACGATGCCTTGCTCGATCGGCAGCGCGCCGCCCGACAGGCTCGTACCCGCGCCGCGCGGCACGATCGGCACGCTCATGCGGCGGCAGATCTGCACGATGCGCTGCACTTGCGATTCGGTTTCGGGGAGCGCCACGGCGAGCGGCAGGCGGCGGTAGGCCGGCATTGCGTCGCATTCGTACGCGGCCGTGTCTTCCTCGCGGTACAGCAGGCAGTGCGTGGGCAGCACGGCCATCAGCGCCTGCACGACTTCGCGCTGGCGCTGCGCACGCTCGGCGGCCGGCCAATCGAGTGGCGCCTCGGCAGTGGCGTTCATGTCTCCTCCGGCTCGGGCCGGGGCCCGCCTGGGTTGTCTGTTGTCGCTGGGATCGGCCGCGCGCGGCGGCGGGTCGGATCATTCTACGATGGAAAACGCGCGCTCCGGACGGCGGCTTGCGATAATGGCGCAGCAAACAACACACAGACGAGGAGTGCGCGCGAGATGGGTAAACGGTTGAGCAAGATTGCGACGCGTACGGGCGACGACGGCACCACGGGCCTCGGCGACGGCAGCCGCGTGGCCAAGGATTCGCTGCGCATCGAGGCGATCGGGGACGTGGACGAGCTCAATTCGAACCTGGGCGTGCTGCTCGCCGAAAAACTGCCCGAGGATGTGAGCGAACGGCTGTTGACGATCCAGCACGACCTGTTCGATCTGGGCGGCGAGCTGTGCATTCCGGGCTATACGGTGCTGAGCGACGCGCACCTCGCGCGTCTCGACGCGTGGCTCGCGCACTACAACGCGCAGCTGCCGCCGCTCGAGGAATTCATCCTGCCGGGCGGCTCGCGCGGCGCGGCGCTCGCGCACGTGTGCCGCACGGTATGCCGCCGCGCGGAGCGGTCGATCGTCGCGCTGGGCGCGCACGAAACCATTCACGAGACGCCGCGGCGCTACGTGAACCGGCTGTCGGATCTGCTGTTCGTATTGGCGCGCGTGCTGAATCGCGCGGCGGGCGGGAGCGATGTGCTGTGGCAGCGTGGCCGCGCGGAGAGCGCGGAGGCGGGCGAGGCGGCCGAATAAGCCGAGCCGTATCACCGTACGGCAAGTGAGGGGGAGCGCGGCGACTGCCTGGTCAGCCGCCGCGCCGGGCGCGCCTTAAGCGGCGCCCGTGTTCAATTACCGCCGGTGCTGCGCGTCACGCGGCGCGCCTTGACCGCTTCTGCCAAGCCTTCGAGCACCTGCAGGCTGCTTTCCCAGTTGATGCACGCGTCGGTGATGCTTTGGCCGTACTTGAGCTCGGTGCCTTCCTTGAGATCCTGCCGGCCGTCCACGAGGTGCGACTCGACCATCACGCCGACGATGCGTTCGTCGCCGCCCGCGATCTGGCTGCCGATGTCGGCGCACACGGGGATCTGGTTCTCGTGCTTCTTCGAGCTGTTGGCATGGCTCGCGTCGATCATCAGGCGTGCGGCCAGGCCGGCCTTGCCGATCTCGTTGCAGGCCGCGTTGACGCTTTCCGCGTCGTAGTTCGGCGCACGGCCGCCGCGCAGGATCACGTGGCAGTCCTCGTTGCCCGCGGTCGAGACGATCGCCGAATGGCCGCCCTTCGTGACCGACAGGAAATGGTGCGGCTGCGACGCGGCCTTGATTGCGTCGACCGCGATCTTCACGTTGCCGTCGGTGCCGTTCTTGAAGCCGACCGGGCACGACAGGCCCGAGGCCAATTCGCGGTGCACTTGCGATTCGGTCGTGCGCGCGCCGATCGCGCCCCACGACACGAGATCCGCGATGTACTGCGGGCTGATCATGTCGAGGTATTCGGTGCCGGCGGGCAGCCCGAGATTGTTGATGTCGAGCAGCAGCGAGCGTGCGATGCGCAGGCCGTCGTTGATCTTGAAGCTGTTGTCGAGGTACGGATCGTTGATCAGCCCCTTCCAGCCCACCGTCGTGCGCGGCTTTTCGAAGTAGACGCGCATCACCACTTCCAGTTCGCCCGCGAAGCGCTTGCGCTGCTCGATCAGGCGGCTCGCGTATTCGAGCGCGGCCTTCGGATCGTGAATCGAGCACGGCCCGATGATCACGATCAGGCGGTCGTCCATGCCGTGCAGGATGCGGTGCATCGCGGCGCGCGAGTTGTAGATCGTGTCGGCCGCCGTTTCGCTGCAGGGGAGTTCGCGAATCAGGTGGGCGGGCGGCGCGAGCTCCTTCAGTTCGCGGATCCGGACGTCATCGGTGTTGTGCGGGGGCATGCTAGGTTCTCCAGGTGTTCGATACGGTCTTGCAGTGGCTTATAGGGTTGGCCGGGAAAGACAATCCAGCGGGAGCAAAAAAAAACCGCCGGATCTGCCGGCGGTCTTTCGGGAATTCGGTTGCGCGTTGCGCGCCATCACTCCTCTCGATCCGCCAGCGGTCTGAGATAACCAAAAAAGTAAAAATAAAACAGAGCGCTCATGGCGAAAACTCGGTTCGGCTGGAAGTGATTCAAGCTTTATACCCGCTTGAAGCGGATCTTGCAAGATAGTGCGGTGCAAAATGCGGATGATCCGCGGGGATTTGTCTGCTGGCGCAGATTATTTGCATGTTTGGGGTGGTTGGGTTTGCTGGCGCAAGGGGGGGTGTTAACACCGTCTGGGACTAGCGGCTAGTTCGAACTTGGGAGGACAGGGGTAGCTACTCACCTACGGTTGCCTCCGGTGAGTAGCTA
>CAUPOD010000341.1:0-3814 GCA_963512745.1 uncultured Burkholderia sp.
GGGCTGTCGAAAGCCCCAGATGTCGTTGATCAGATCCGCGCCCGCGTCGAGCGATGCGCGCATCACGGCCGGTTTGTAGGTATCGATCGACAGCGGGACGTTCAGCGGCCGCAGCGCCTCGATCAACGGGATCACGCGTGCGAGTTCCTCGTCGAGCGGCACAGGCGGTGCGCCCGGGCGGGTCGATTCGCCGCCGATGTCGAGCATGTCGACACCTTCGGCGATCATCCGCTCGGCCTGGCGCAGCGCGGCATCGCGCGCCACGTAGCGGCCGCCGTCGGAAAACGAGTCGGGGGTCACGTTGAGAATGCCCATCACGAGCGGGCGCGCGAAGTAGAGCGTGAAGCGCCCGCATTGCAGCGGCGGCGGCGAGTGGGAAGCGGAAACGGAGGCGGGTGTCGGCACGGCAGGAAAAAGGCGGAACGCAAACGCGGCGGACCTGAGCCGCGCCGCGCATGCGTTCGAACGAACGCTCGGGAAATGACGGGTAGCAAAACGGGCCGGCGCATGACGCACCGGCCCGTCGTTACTGATTCAAACTGTTGTCGGTCAGGCGGCCGAAGCGGCCGGGCTCGCCGGCTTGGCGTCGGGGTTCGCGCCGCCCGACGGCGAATCGCTCGGCGCCGGCAACGCGCCGCTGCTCTTCGGCGAGCGCGGCGGACGGCCCGCCATGATGTCGTCGATCTGATCGGAATCGAGCGTTTCCCATTCCATGAGCGCCTGCGCCATGGCCTCGACCTTCTCGCGGTTCTCTTCGATCAGGCGGCGTGCGAAACGATACTGCTCGTCCACCACGCGGCGGATTTCGGCATCGACCGTCTGCTGCGTCGCTTCCGAGATCGTGCGGTTGAACCCGCGCCCGAACGGCGATGCCTCGGCTTCGTCGTCGGCGTAGACCATCGGCCCCAGCGCGTCGGTCATGCCGAAACGCGTGACCATCGCGCGAGCCGTCTGCGTAGCCTTGTTGAAGTCGTCCGAAGCGCCCGTGCTGACGAGGTCGAGGAACACTTCCTCGGCCACGCGGCCGCCGAACAGGATCGCCAGGCGGTCGAGCAGGTAGCTCTTCGAATACGTCTCGTTGTCGTGCTCGGGCAACTGCCAGGTCACGCCCAGCGCACGGCCGCGCGGAATGATCGTGACCTTATGGACGGGGTCCGCCTTCGGCAGCAGCTTCGCGACGACCGTATGGCCGGCCTCGTGGTACGCGGTGGCGAGCTTCGCTTCCTCGCGAATCACGGCCGACTTGCGCTCCGGACCCATGAAGATCTTGTCCTTGGCGTCCTCGAAATCCTGCATCTCGACGATGCGCTTGCCGCGGCGCGCCGCGAACAAGGCCGCTTCGTTGACGAGGTTCGCGAGATCGGCGCCCGAGAAGCCCGGGGTGCCGCGCGCGATGACGCTCGCATCGACGTCGTTCGAGATCGGCACCTTGCGCAGATGCACGCGCATGATCTGCTCGCGGCCGCGGATGTCGGGCAGGCCGACATAGACTTGGCGGTCGAAACGGCCCGGACGCAGCAGCGCCTTGTCGAGCACGTCGGAGCGGTTCGTCGCGGCGATCACGATCACGCCCGAATTGGCCTCGAAGCCGTCCATCTCGACGAGCATCTGGTTCAGCGTCTGCTCGCGCTCGTCGTTGCCGCCGCCCATGCCGGCGCCGCGATGGCGGCCGACCGCGTCGATTTCGTCGATGAACACGATGCACGGCGCATGCTTCTTCGCTTGCTCGAACATGTCGCGCACGCGGGCCGCGCCTACACCGACGAACATTTCGACGAAGTCGGAACCCGAGATGCTGAAGAACGGCACCTTCGCTTCGCCGGCGATGGCGCGCGCGAGCAGCGTCTTACCGGTACCGGGAGGGCCGACCAGCAGCACGCCGCGCGGGATGCGGCCGCCGAGCTTCTGGAATTTCTGCGGATCGCGCAGGAAGTCGACGAGCTCGGACACCTCTTCCTTCGCCTCGTCGCAGCCGGCGACATCCGTGAAGTTGATGGCGTTGTTGTTCTCGTCGATCAGACGCGCGCGCGACTTGCCGAACGAGAACGCGCCGCCCTTCCCGCCGCCCTGCATCTGCCGCATCATGTAGAACCAGAAGCCGATGATCAGGATGGTCGGGCCGAGATAGGTCAGCGCCGACACGAGCAGGCTCGGCTCGTCCTCGGCCTTGCCGCTGACTTGCACGCCGTACTTCATCAGATCGCCGACCATCCAGATGTCGCCGGGCGTGATCAGCTGATACTTCTGGCCTTCCGCCGGGGTGACGGTCAGGTTGTGCCCCTGGACCGTGACGTCCTTGATCTTGCCGTTCTTGGCGTCGTCCATGAACTGCGAATAGGACACGGTGTCCTGGACGCGGGGCTTGTCGAACTGCCTGAACACGGTAAATAGCACCACGGCAATGACCACCCACACGGCCGCCTTGGTAAACACATTGTTGTTCAAAGCACTACTCCTTGACTCATAGACGAGCACCTACATTTTGCTTGCGGCACGTACTGGCATTCTAATCCAGTACGCAGCCCCTCGCCATACACGATTGGCTATCGCGCCGATAGGCACGGTCGGACGCGAACGGGCGCATGCTGCGCCGTTGCGGCCCCCAACCATTTTGGCCCTATTTCAAGCGGCGCGCGGATGCTTCAGATACCGGCCGAGAATGAACGTCTCGGAGGACTTGTCGCGCGACGCTTTCGGCTTGCGCGGCACCACCGTGCGGAACTGTTGTTTGAACCGCTCGACGATCTGACTGTAGCCGCTGCCGTGAAAGCACTTCACGAGCAGCGCGCCGTCCGGCTTCAGATGGTTTTGCGAAAACTCCAGCGCCAGATCGCACAAATGTTCGATCCGTGCCGCATCGGCTGATGACACACCAGACAAGTTGGGCGCCATATCCGAAATTACAAGGTCGACCTCGCGCCCCTGGAGCACATCCTCCAACTGACGCAGCACGTCGTCCTCGCGGAAATCGCCCTGGATGAAATGCACGTCGGCGATCGGCTCCATCGGCAACAGGTCGAGCGCGATGATGGTGCCGTCGATGCCGCCTTCGCGCGTCGCGTCGCGGTGCTTGCCCTGCGCGAGCTTGTTGCGCGCGTACTGGCTCCAGCTGCCGGGCGTGGCGCCGAGATCGACGATGACCTGGCCCGGCTTGATCAGCTTGTCCTGCTCGTCGATTTCCTTGAGCTTATAGGCCGCGCGCGCGCGGTAGCCTTCCCGCTGCGCCATTTTGACGTACGGGTCGTTGATGTGGTCGTGCAGCCACGCGGTGTTGAAACGGTTCTTTGCCATGAGTCGAATACCGGCCTGCCGCCGGGTGCGCGCCTCAACGGGCCGCGCTTTTCAGTGAATCGTGAATGCGGATGACTGCTTTTTAGCGGATAATCGCGGTTTATTCGCGCGGCGCTCGGCCTTACCGGCCAGAACCGCGATTTTACGTGTTTTCGGACGCGGCCCGCGATTTCGCATCGCCGGCGCCATGTCCCTCAAATAATTAAGCTCAGATGCCAGCTCTCCAGCTCTCTCCCGCCGAGCGCGCCGCGCTGCGCGCCCAAGCCCACGCCTTGAAGCCGGTCGTGCTGATCGGCTCCGACGGCCTGACCAAAGCCGTACTCGAAGAAATTCAGGTGCACCTGAATGCGCACCAGCTGATCAAGATCCGCGTGTTCGGCGACGACCGCGACGCGCGCCTCGCCATCTACGACGACATCTGCGACGGTCTCGACGCCGCGCCGATTCAACATATCGGCAAGTTGCTCGTGATCTGCCGCCGGGAAGCCGAGGAAGCGCCGCTCGCGCCGCGCCGCGGCAAGGC
>CAUPOD010000342.1:0-3794 GCA_963512745.1 uncultured Burkholderia sp.
TGCCGATACTGGCGGACAGATTCAGCGCGCCCCCCGCCAGCGCCGCCGGCGTGCCGACGATCTTGAGCAGGCGGTCCGCGATCAGCGAAGCGCGCCGCACGCCGCACCCGGACGCCACGAGCACGTACGAATCGCCTTCCGGGCGGGCCAGGAACTCGTTCGGCCCCAACTGCTTTTGGAGTCGGTTCGCCATCTCGACCAGGACCTGATCGCCGGCCGCGTGGCCGAGCGTCTCGTTGACGTCCTCGAAACGGTCGAGATTGATCCAGAAGCACGCGATTTCCTCATGGGGCGCAGCGGCCAGCAGGTCGTCCATGTGCGCGTGCAGATGCCGGCGGTTCGGCAGGCCCGTAAGCGCGTCGAATTGCAGCAAGCGGGAAATTTGCTGGCGGCTCTCCTCGCGGTCGATCGCGAGCGTGCACAAATGCACGCACGCATCGACGATGCGCTCGTGAAAGCCGTCCGGCCCGCGCCGCTCCTTGAAATAAAACGCGAACGTGGCGGCCACGCTGCCGTCGCGGCGCAGGATCGGATACGACCAGCACGCCTTCAGTTCGTGCGGCAACGCGAGGTGCTTATAGGGTGCCCAGAGCGGATCGGTTTCGATATCGGCCACCAGCACCGGCTGCGCGCGGAACGCGGCGGTGCCGCAGCTGCCGACGCCCTCGCCGACCGCTATGTCGGCCAGGCAGTTGGAATACTCGGCGGGCAGGCTCGGCGACGCCCACGGGCACAGCTTGCCGTCGCTGCCCACCAGCAGGATCGACGAGATCACGTCGGGCGCGATCGCCTCGACGCGCCGGCACAGAAAATCGCCGACGGCCGCGAGCGGCATGTCGCTCGCGAGCGCTTCGAGCACGTCCTGCTGCAAGTCGCGGATCTGCCTGTCTTCGGTGACGTCGCGGGCGAAGACCATGCAGTGAATCTGGCCCTCCACGTCGAACGTCGAGAGCGCAAACGACGTCCACAACTGGCGGCCGTCCTTGCACTCGATCAGAATGTCGCGGCTCGTCCCGGCCGTGCCGCGCTGCGAGAAAACGTTGCCGCGAACCGGGCGCGCGGCGGCCGGCAGCAAGCGCTGCGCAGGCTGGCCGAGCATCTCTTCGCGCGCGTAACCCCACAGACGCTCGGCAGTCCGGTTGAAAAATAGAACGCGATCCTCTTCGTCGATGAGGACCACCGCCGCGAACGACTGATCGAGTGCCGCGAGCGGAATGCGGTCTACATCCACCGAAAGACTTTCCATCTTCATTGACGCGCGCTCCCTGCGATCGGAGGACGGATGACGTCCGCGAGATGCTGTTTTCATATTCCTCGAAACCCGCGCGTACCGCCCGGGTCTCTGCAAGCCCCATACCTGCGGGTGCTCGCGCTCCCGATAATGACGAAATCGCCGGGGAGAAGCAAGATGGGCTCGTACGCAATTCGCCGACCGTTGCGCGAACGCCTATAGCGCGGTGCCGGACGCCCCCGGCGGATGCCTCGGGCGAGGTCTGCTCAGGCAGGCCCTGGCGCGGTCTGCCCTACGCGGGCCGACCTATATTGCGCGGACCGTTTTCGGTAAGTCCAGCGTCCCGACACCGGGTTGACCTTGCTTGACAGTCCGGCCCCGTCCGCCCGGGTGCGCCAAGTTATGATGCGGCATCGGCGCCCGCATCGAACTAAATGGCGAATTCGCTGCCCAACCCGATCCTTAGCTCAATACATAGTGGAGTTTTCTTGCCTATGAAACTGACGTCCCGCAGCCTTCTCGCCTCCGTCCTGGTGATGGCCGCCGCCGCGGCCAGCGGTACCGCCGCCGCCCAAGGCACGCAAAGCACGGCCCCCGCCTCGGGCGCCCATGCGCAAACGCGCCAGGACCTGATCGCTCAGCATCTCGCGGATCTGCGCGCCAAGCTGAACATCACGCCGCAGCAGGAACATCAGTGGGATATCTACGCGCAGACCATCCGCGACAACGCACAAAGCGGCGGCGACGCCATCCGCGAGACGGCCAAGAAGGTCGCCACGCTGAGCGCCGACGATGCGATGCAGTCGTACGACGCGCTTGCCCAGCTGCAAGCGCAGAACATGCACAAGCTCTCGGCCGCGTTCAGCCAGCTCTATGCATCGCTGTCGGCCAATCAGAAGCAGGTCGCGGACACGCTGTTCCGTAATCAGGCGCAACAAGCGCAGCAAGCGCATCACTAAGCCTTCGGGCGCAGCCAGACACGGCCGCCGGCGTAAAAACGCCGGCGGCCGTTTTTGCGCCGGGTGCCGCGGAAGCATGCGCAACAAACCGGCGCTCGGTTTGCGTAACGGCAACGTGCGCCGTTTGCACCGCGCGCCAGTGATGGAAACGCCGATCAGGAATGCAGACCGGTATTCGGACGTTCTTCCTCGAACACGCTCTGCGTGAGCGCGACCGACGGAATCGTCGGCCGTAATCCCACCGGCGCGTGGCGTCGCAGCCCGTACCATCCCGCCACGAGCAGCACTGCCACGATCGGAATCGCCGCGACGGTCCAGGTCCCGTTCGGATAATCGAATGCCATGAGCACGAGCACCGTGGCGAGAAACAGCAGCGTGAGCCACGAGGTCACGGGCGCGCCCGGCATGCGGAAACCGACGGGCTCGGCGTCGCCGCGCCGCACCGCTTGGCGGAATTTCATCTGACACACGACGATGAACGCCCAGGTGCTTAGAATGCCGAGCGACGCGACGTTGAGAACGATTTCGAACACGCGCGACGGGACGAGATAGTTGAGCACCACGCCGGCCAAGTAGATCCCCACCGTCACCACGATGCCGATGTACGGCACCGACTGCCCGCTCATGCGCGCGAGGCAGTGCGGCGCGGAGCCGCCCATCGCGAGCGCGCGCAGCACACGGCCCGTCGAGTACAGGCCCGAGTTCAGGCTCGACAGCGCGGCCGACAGCACCACGATATTCATCACCGATCCCACGCCCGGCACGCCGAGCCTGCCGAAGAACGTGACGAACGGGCTCTCGTCGGCTTGATATGCGCTCCACGGCAGCAGACAGACCAGCAGCACCACGGCGCCGACGTAGAACAGCGCGATGCGCCAGATCACGCTGTTGATCGCGCGCGGCAGCACCTTGCGCGCGTTCTCGCACTCGCCTGCGGCCGTACCGACCAGCTCCACGCCCGCGAATGCGAACACCACGCCCTGCACGAGCACGAGCGCCGGCATCAGACCGTGCGGGAAAAAACCGCCGTTCTCGCTGATCAGATGGAAGCCCGTGGTCGCCCCCGAGACGGGCGTGCCCGTGCCGAGGATCAGCGTGCCGATCACGAGGAACAGCGAGACCGCGGCGACCTTGATCAGCGCGAACCAGAACTCCATCTCCGCGAACCATTTCACGCCGACCAGGTTCATCGCGGCGACGATGCATAACGCGATCAGCGCGAAGATCCATTGCGGCACGTCGCCGAACGTGCCCCAGTAGTGCATGTACAGCGCGACGGCCGTGATGTCGACGATGCCCGTCATCGCCCAGTTCAGGAAATACATCCAGCCGGCCACGAACGAGGCCTTCTCGCCGAGGAACTCGCGCGCGTAGGACACGAAGCTGCCGCTGCTCGGACGGTGCATCACGAGTTCGCCGAGCGCACGCAGGATCAGGAACGAGAACACGCCGCACACCAGGTAGACGAGCGCGAGCGCGGGACCCGCGATCTGCAGGCGCGCGCCCGCGCCGAGGAACAGGCCCGTGCCGATCGCGCCGCCGATCGCGATCATCTGGACCTGACGGTTGCCGAGGGTCTTGTGATAGCCGGATTCGTGGGATTC
>CAUPOD010000343.1:0-3779 GCA_963512745.1 uncultured Burkholderia sp.
CGTCGAAACCGATCCAGCCGAGCCCGTCGACAAACACTTCCGCCCACGCATGGCCGGCCGTCTGCACAGCGGTTTCGTGCATCAAAAGATAGCCCGACACGTAGCGCGCGGGCAGCCCGAGGTCGCGCGCCGCGGCAATCATGACGTGCGCGTGATCCTGGCAGACGCCGTGGCCGTTGCGCAAAGTCGTCTCCGTATCGGTGTCGACGCCGCTCGAGCCGGGCACGTATGCGACCCGCCCATGCACTTCGATCATCAGCGCATGCATGGCTTCGAGCGCCTGCGTGGCATGCCGGACCGTATCGGCCAGCGCCCGCACGCGCTTGCCGGACTGCGTCAGCGGCGTCGGCCGCTCGAACACCCACGGCGGCGCAACCGCATCGTGCTCGCCGTAGATGCCGGCGAGATCCTCGGTCTCGACGATGCCCTCCGCAACGATGACGACCTCCTGCGTCTCGCGCGACGGCGCCGCGAGATCGACGTGATTGCCGAAGCCGTCGAGATAAGCGGCGCAAGGCGCCAGGCCGCCGATCGTCACCTGCCACTGCTGCGGAGTCTGCCCGTGCCCGAGCGGCGGCCGCAAGCGGAGACGCTGCAAGGCATACGGGATCTTCCGGTCGTATTGGTAACGGGATGTATGACGAATCGCGATGCGCATGGCCGTGTTCAATTGAAGTTGTAGGACGACGAAATTTCCCGGCCGAGGGTGTTGTTCTGCGCGATGAAGCCGGTCAGGAACTCGTGCAGGCCGCGCGCGAAGATCTGCTTCACGGATTGCTTGCGCAGCATCGCGAGCATGCCGTCGGCGGCCGTCTGGCACGCATGGCTCACGCCGTAATCGCGCGCCAGGTGTCCGAGGTTTTCGGCGATGCCCGTATAACAGAAGCTCAGCGAGCGCGGCATGCGCGCATTGAGAATCAGATAGTCCGCGATGTTGGCCGGCTTGTACTGCACCTCGTAGACCCAGCGGTACGACCGGTGCGCGTCGACGGAACGCAGAATCGACTCCCACTGGTAGTTGTCGAGCAGGCCGCCCACGTGCGAAACCGAAGGCAGCAGCAAGTGATACTTGACGTCGAGAATGCGCGCAGTATTGTCCGCGCGCTCGATGAACGTGCCGAGACGCGCGAAATTGAAGATCTCGTTGCGCAGCATCGAACCATGGAACGTACCGCGCATATTGACCGCTTCGCGCTTGATCCGATCCAGTACGGCCTGCAGTTCGCTCGGCGCGACGGGGCGGGCCAGCAGGCCGCGAATGGTCATCCAGGCCTCGTTCACGCTTTCCCAGGCCTCGCGGGTCAGCGCCGTGCGCGCCATGCGCGCGTTCGAGCGTGCCGCCTCGATACACGACAGCACGCTGGACGGATTGGCGCCGTCGCGCAACAAGAAATCCGCGACCGATTCCACGTCGGCGGCCCGGCCGCTTTCTCGGAAACCCTCCCCCGCGCCCGACGAGACCAAGACCGACGACCAGGTCGCCTGCGCGTCGGTGGCGCTGGTCAGCGTCATGCGCAAACCGGCATCGATCATGCGCGACAGGTTTTCCACGCGCTCGATATAGCGATGCATCCAATAGAGCCCGCTGGCTGTGCGTCCTAAAAGCATGTTGTGCGATTCCTCTTCCTTAACCCGCCAAGACCCAGGTGTCCTTGGTGCCGCCGCCCTGGCTCGAATTCACCACCAGCGAACCCTCCTTGAGCGCCACACGCGTGAGGCCGCCCGGCGTGATGCGGATACGGTCGGACACGAGCACGAACGGGCGCAGATCGACGTGGCGCGGCGCGAGGCCTTTCTCCGTGAGGATCGGCGTGGTGGACAGGGCCAGCGTCGGCTGGGCGATGTAGTTCGACGGATGCGCGCGCAGCTTGGCCGCGAAGCGCTCGAGTTCGCGCTTGGACGCGGCCGGCCCGACCAGCATGCCGTAGCCGCCGGAGCCATGGACCTCCTTCACGACCAGTTCGTCGAGACGATCGAGCACGTAGGCCAAACTGTCCGGCTCGGCGCAACGCCAGGTCGGCACGTTTTCGAGCATGGCCGGGCGGCCCGTGTAGAACTCGACGATCTCGGGCATGTAGGAATAGATCGCCTTGTCGTCGGCGATGCCCGTGCCCGGCGCGTTCGCGATCGTGATGTTGCCCGCGCGATAGACGTCCATGATCCCCGCCACGCCGAGCACCGAGTCGCGGTTGAAGGTCAACGGGTCGAGGTAGGCGTCGTCGAGGCGGCGGTACAGCACGTCGATGGCCTGAAAGCCCTCGGTGGTGCGCATCGCGATGCGGCCGTCCACGACCTGCAGATCGCTGCCCTCGACCAGATGCACGCCCATCTGGTCGGCCAGGAACGCGTGCTCGTAATACGCCGAATTGTGAATCCCGGGCGTCAACACGGCGATCGTCGGCTGCTTGTGATTGCCGCCGGGCGGGCACGTCGCGGCCAGCGACTGGCGCAGCAGCTGCGGATAACCCTCCACCGGCCGCACCTTGATCTGCTGGAACAGTTCCGGAAACAGCTGCATCATGGTTTCGCGGTTCTCGAGCATGTACGACACGCCCGACGGCGTACGCGCGTTGTCCTCGAGCACGTAGAACTGGTTCTCGGCCGTACGCACCAGATCGACGCCGACGATGTGCGTGTACACGTTGCCGGGCGGCCGGAAGCCGATCATTTCGGGCAGAAACGCCGCGTTCCGCGCGATCAGCGCCTTGGGCACGATGCCGGCGCGGACGATTTCCTGGCGGTGATAGATATCGTCGAGGAACGCATTGAGCGCCGTCACGCGCTGCTCGATGCCGCGCGAGAGGCGCGTCCACTCCGCTGCGGAAATGATGCGGGGAATGATGTCGAACGGAATCAGGCGCTCGGCCGCTTCCTCTTCTCCATATACGGCGAACGTGATGCCGGTCTTGCGGAACACGCTCTCCGCGTGAGCGGATTTCTGAACCAGATGGGCGGACTGCTGGACATCCAGCCACTGCTTGAGTCGAGCGTACGGCGCTCGCACGCCGTCGCTCCCGCTGTGCATTTCGTCGAATGGCGTCATATGGGCTTCTCTTGGCATGTATCGGCTTGCCGAAGGCAAGCGTTCAAGTCTCGTCCTTGTAGACGCTCTGCGTCAGATGGACCGACGGGATCGTCGGCTTGAGCATCGCGCGAGCGCGGCGGCGCACGCCGTACCAGCCGGCCACGAGCAACAGCGCGACGACCGGAATCGAGACCACCGTATAGGTGCCGTCGGGGTAGTCGAACGCCATCAGCACCAGCACGGCCAACAGGAACAGGAGCGTCAGCCACGACGTCACGGGCGCGCCCGGCATGCGGAAGCTCACGTCCGCCGCTTCGCCGCGCTTGACCGCCGCGCGGAACTTCATCTGGCACACCACGATAAAGCCCCAGGTACTGAGGATGCCGAGCGAGGCCACGTTCAGCACGATTTCGAAGACGCTCGACGGCACCAGGTAATTGAGCACCACGCCAATCACGTAGATCGCCACCGTGACCATGATCCCCGCGTACGGCACCGACTGCGCGCTCATCTTCGACAGAAAACCCGGGGCGGAGCCGCCCATCGACAATGCGCGCAGCACGCGGCCCGTCGAGTACAAACCGGAGTTCAAGCTGGACAAGGCGGCGGAGAGCACGACCACGTTCATCACCGACCCCATGCCCGGCACGCCGAGCGCGGCGAAGAACGTGACGAACGGGCTCTGGCCCGCGCGATAGGCGGTCCACGGCAGCAGGCAGACCAGCAGCACCACCGCGCCGACGTAGAACAGCGC
>CAUPOD010000344.1:0-3759 GCA_963512745.1 uncultured Burkholderia sp.
CTTCGCGCCGCGTGGTTTGCCGCAGTCTCGCTCGTCGTTCCCAATCGGGCCGACGCGGGGGTGACGGCGCAATCCCGCGGGCGGGAGGCTCGAAACGGCACCTTCATGAAGCTTTCCCGTCGCGCCCTGCTGGGCCGCAGTCTGGCTATTCCCGTAGGCCTCGGTCTATCCCAGTTCACCGCCTTGCGCGCATTCGCCGCGAATGCCGCCGGCACGCCGCCGATCGCCATCGTGATGAATTCGGGCGAAGCGAGCGTGTCCGTGATCGACATGAACACGCATCAGGTGATCCGCACGCTGCCCACGCTGCGCGAGCCGAGCCATTGGGCGCTGTCGCGCGACCGCAGCAAGCTCTACATCGCCGACGCGAGCGGCAACGCGCTGTTCATGGTCGATCCGCGTTTGGGCACGGCCCTCGGGCACGCGACCATCGCCGATCCGTACCAGCTCGGTTTCACGCCCGACTACCGTTACCTCGTCGTCAACGCGCTGCGGCTCAACTACGTCGATTTCTACGATGCGGTCACGCTGAAGCTCGTCAAGCGCTTCTCGCCGGGCGGCATGCCGAGCCACCTCGATTTCTCGCCCGACTCGCGCTGGAGCTTCAACTCGATGCAGGAATCGGGCACGCTCGTGTCGTTCGATCTGACGAACCTCACGCAGCGCTGGTCGGTCAAGGTCGGCCCGACACCGGCCGGCGTACTGTGGCTGAACGGCCGCGTGCTCGTGGCCGTGATGGGCGCGGACCACGTGGTCGAGGTCGATCCCGCAAGCGGCAAGATCACGCGCCAGTTCAAGACCGGCGTGGGACCGCACAACCTGTTCCTGACGCCGGACAAGTCCACGTTATATGTGTCGAACCGGATCGGCGGCTCGCTGACTGCGGTCGATCCCGTCACGTTCGCGGTGCGCCGCACGTATCCGTTCCACGCGGCCGGCCCCGACGACGTCGCGCTTGCGCCGGACGGCAAGCTCTGGATCACGCTGCGTTTCCACGAACAGGTGGCTGTGCTCGACCCCGTGAGCGGCAACTACCAGACCATCGACGTGGGCCGCTCGCCGCACGGCATCTTCCTGTCCACGGCGATGAACCGGCCCGGCCCGGTCACGGCCGAACTGCTCTGAGGCCGCGATCATGCTAGTGTCCCTCGACCGCTTCTTCAACGTGCTCGCGGGCAACCTCGACCAGTACCTGGTGTTGCCCGTGCTGTACCACTTCGGCTGGATGCAGTGGGAGGAACTGTCGTTCGACTGGGCGCTGATCTGCGTGTACGGCTTTTTCGCCGTGATCGCCACGTATGCGGTCTGCTGGCCGCTCGAGGCGTTCTTTCCGATCGAGCGTTGGGGCAGCAAGAAGGCCGTGGTCACGGACGCGTTCTATACGGTACTGAACCGCGTCGGCGTGCTGCCCGTGGTCAGCTTCCTGCTGTTCTATCAGGTGCAGGTGTGGGTCAACGGTTTCATCGTCGCGCACGGCTATATTCCGCCGACGCTCGAAACGCTGATCCCGCCGCTGTTCGGCCATCCCGTGATCACGTTCTTCGCGTATGCGCTGATTCTCGATTGCGCCGACTACTGGCGCCACCGGCTCTCGCATATGTTCCGCTCGTGGTACGCGCTGCATGCGCTGCATCACGCGCAGCGGCAGATGAGCTTCTGGTCCGACGACCGCAACCATCTGCTCGACGATCTCGTGGCCGGTGTGTGGTTCGGTATCGTGGGTCTCGCGATCGGCATTCCGCCGCTGCAGTTCCCGCTGCTGTTCCTGATCATGCGCTTCATCGAAAGCCTGAGCCACGCGAACATCAAGCTTTCGTTCGGCCGCATCGGCGACCGGCTGCTCGTGTCGCCGCGTTTTCACCGGCTGCATCACGGCCTGCGCGCGGCGGGCAAGAATTCGTGCAACTACGGCGCCGTGTTCCCGTATTGGGACATCGTGTTCCGCACCGCCGATTTTTCCGACGAGTATTTGCCGACGGGCGACCGCCGCGCGCCCGAGGCGATGGCGACGGGCGGTTACGTGGAGCAGCAGGTGAGCGGGCTGCGGTTTTTCCTGTCCGAGTTCCGGGCGGCGCGCAACAAAGGGCGTGCGCGTAGCGCCTGAGGTTCGGTTCCGGCTTCCGGGTATCGAGAGAAAAGAGAAGGGCCGCGCATGCGTTATCGGCATGGGCGGCCCTTCGTGCTTTGGAGCGTCTCCGGCTCGCTGCTCGGGCTCGCGCGCGTGCGGGGCGCTCGGCCCCGTGGGAGCGACGCCGTAGCGTGGCGTCTAGCCGTCGAAGCCCGTCGGCGGCGTATGTCCGAGCACGGCGGCCGTGATCAGGATCAGCGCCATGACGCACGCCTCGATTGCGAGCAGCCGGTCGAAGCGGCGTAAACCGGCGGCGGCCGCGCGCGCGTGCGCCGCCTCCCCGGGTTTCAGCGCCGCTTCGAGGCGCGGCAGCACGATAAAGCGATTCCATCCCCCGAGTGCAAGCGCCGACACGACGAGCGCGAGCTTCAGCGCGAGCAGGCGTCCGTAGGCGGTGGCCAGCAGCGGCGCGTTGGTTTGCGCCGCGCTTTGCCCGAAGTTATAGAGGCCCGTCATGATCACGACGGCCATCGCGAGCGTAGCCAGATGCGATAGCTCGGAGCGGTACGCGACCTGTCGTTCGGGCGTGGCGAGCAGCGCGGCGAGTCCGCGTGCGCCGCGCAGCGTGCCGAGCGCGGTGGCCATCACGCAGCCCGCCCAGGTCGCCGTCGCGAGCAGGTGGACGGCTTGCACGGCCTCGGCCAGCGAGAAATCGCCGGCGTCCGCCGCATGGCTCGGGGGGGCGTTTGGCCCCCCGGAGTGCATTAATCCCCACCCCGCCCCCACCCTACCCCCGCGCCAAATCAAAGTTCCCACCAGCCCGGGCGCGAGGCCGCCGGAGCCGAGCAGCCATGCGTAGCCGAAGTGCGACTGCGTGAGCACCGCGCCGAGCGCGCCGCCCGCATCCGCGAACGGCGTGCCGGCCATGATCGCCGACTGCAGCCACAGATACGACGCATAGGCCGCAAGCAGCGCGGCACAGCACACGGACTGCGCACGGTACAGCGACGCGGCCGGCGCGGCGCCCGCCTGCCGCAGCAGTTCGCAGCAGGCCGCGAAGCCCACGCCCAGCGCGAACAGGTTGTCCTGCACGGCCGAGACGACGATCTGCGCGACGACGAGCGCTTCCATGCTTACTTGGCCGTGAAGCTGTAGTGGCCCTGCGTGCGGTGCGTGTCGGCCGCGACGGCCGTCCACTTCACGGTATAGACGCCCGGCGCGAGCGGCTTCAGGGCGACCGACATGTGCTTCGTATCGCGCGGATCCACGGCGGCCGGCGCGGCCGTCACGGATTGGCCGTGCGCATCGGTGACCTGGATCGAGCTGAAGGCCGGTTCGAGTGCGTCGTCGAAGTCGAGCGCCACGCTATCCTGCGTGAGCGCGACGGTCGCGTCCGCGGCGGGCGCCTGATGGGTCGGATGGGCGTGCGCGTAGGCGAGTTGGGCGGCGCCGAACAGCAGTGCGGCGAGCAGGCCGCGCGCGGCGGCGGAGTGGTTGGTTGCGAGTTTCATGATGATGGTCTTGAATCGATGGGTGGATGCGCCGTATCGGCGCGGCGGCGCGCGCTCGGCGCATGAGCGGCGAACGGCACACCGTCTGAGGTTTCGATTTAAGACAGGGTGGGCGGCGCGCGCGGCTGCGCCACGCTGTAGCGTAGCGGTGCGGGCGGCGCGGCGAGCAGCACGACGGCG
>CAUPOD010000345.1:0-3755 GCA_963512745.1 uncultured Burkholderia sp.
GCCCTTGACCACGCTGACCGCATAGTCGAGATACGCGCGTTCCGCGTAGTGGCCGAGTGTCAGGATCTCGCCCTCGGGCGCGTCCGGTTCGGCGAAAAGATCGGGAGTGTCTTGATCCATCTAGTCTGATTTCTGAATGCGGTCTTGAATAAAGGAGGGAAGCCAGATATCGAGCTGCGCTGCACGCGCTCAGATATCCACTTCCACCTGATTGCCGTTTTCCTCGAGCCAACTGCGCCGCGCCGCGGCTTCGCCCTTGCCCATCAGCATCGTCATGCGGCCCACCGTCTGCTCGAAATCGAGATCGCCGAGCATGATCGGCATCAGGCGGCGCGTATCGGGATTCATGGTGGTTTCCCACAACTGCTCGGTGCTCATCTCGCCGAGGCCCTTGAAGCGGCTGATCGACAGCTGTCCGTCGCGCATGCCTTCCTTGTAGAGCTTGTCGAGGATCGCGAGACGTTCGCCCTCGTCGAGCGCATAGAGCTTCTGCGCGGGCTTCTTGCCGCGCGCGGGCACGTCGATGCGGAACAGCGGCGGGCGCGCCACGTACACGTGCCGGCGCTCGATCAGCTGCGGGAAATGGCGGAAGAACAGCGTGAGCAGCAGCACCTGGATGTGCGAGCCGTCCACGTCCGCGTCCGACAGAATGCAGATCTTGCCATAGCGCAGGTTCGACAGATCGACGGGATCGTCGGGGCCGTGCGGATCGACGCCGATCGCGACCGAGATGTCGTGAATCTCGGTATTCGCGAACAGGCGGTCCGGATCGGTTTCCCACGTGTTGAGCACCTTGCCGCGCAGCGGCAGGATCGCCTGGTAGCCCTTGTCGCGGCCCATCTTGGCCGAGCCGCCGGCCGAATCGCCTTCCACGAGGAACAGCTCGTTGCGCGCGATGTCCTCGGACTCGCAATCGGTCAGCTTGCCGGGCAACACCGCGACGCCCGAGCTCTTGCGTTTCTCGACCTTCTGGCCCGCGCGCGTGCGCGCCTGCGCCTGCTTGATCACGAGATCGGCGAGCTTCTTGCCGTGCTCGACGTGCTGGTTCAGCCACAGTTCGAGCGCCGGGCGCGTGTACGACGACACGAGCTTCACGGCATCGCGGCTGTTCAAGCGCTCCTTGATCTGCCCTTGGAACTGCGGATCGAGCACCTTCGCCGACAGCACGAACGACACGCGCGCGAACACGTCCTCGGGCAGCAATTTGACGCCCTTCGGCTGCAGGTTGTGCAGTTCGATGAAGCTCTTGACCGCCTGGAACAGGCCGTCGCGCAGGCCCGCTTCGTGCGTGCCGCCCGCGGGCGTCGGAATCAGATTCACATACGATTCGCGCGCGAGCGAGCCTTCCTCGGTCCAGGCCACGACCCACGCCGCGCCCTCGCCTTCGGCGAAGCCGTCGTCGCCCTGGCGCGCATCCGCGTAGTGCTCGCCCTCGAACAGCGGAATCAGCGTCTCGTGGTCGCCGAGGCTCTCGGTCAGATAACCGCGCAGGCCGTCCTCGTACTTCCAGCTCGTGCGCTCGCCGGTCTTCTCGTTAATCAGCGTCACTTCGACGCCGGGCAGCAGCACGGCCTTCGAGCGCAGCAGACGCTGCAGCTCGCCGAGCGGCAGATTCGGCGAATCGAAATACTTGGGATCGGGCCAGACCGTCACGCGCGTGCCGTTCTTCTTGTCGCCGCGCGCGGCGGACTCGATCGCGAGCGGGCTGACCACGTCGCCGTGCGCGAAGCCGAGACGCGCGACCTTGCCATCGCGCCACACGCATACGTCGAGGCGCATGGCGAGCGCGTTGGTCACCGACACGCCCACGCCGTGCAGGCCGCCCGAAAACGTATACGCGCCGCCGGCGGCCTTGTCGAACTTGCCGCCCGCGTGCAGACGCGTGAACACGATCTCGACGACGGGCACGCCTTCTTCGGGATGCATGCCGAACGGAATACCGCGGCCGTCGTCGTCGACCGACACCGAGTGATCGGCATGCAGCGTGACCGTGATCTGCTTGCCGTAACCGCCGAGCGCTTCGTCCGAGGCGTTGTCGATCACCTCCTGAATCACGTGGAGCGGGTTCTCGGTGCGCGTGTACATGCCGGGCCGCTGCTTGACCGGCTCGAGGCCCTTGAGCACCTTGATCGAGGCTTCGCTATAGGCTGCGGGCTTTTTTGTGGACATAGGTGGTTCGTGCTGCGGAATCGTCAGGGCTTATCCACAGCGGTTGTGGACAAACGCGGGGACAAACCCTGGACTTCGATAAAAAAACAAAGCAAAACAAGCGTCTGCGTGTCGTGCAACGAAACCGGGCGCAGCCGCTCGATTGGCGCGCGCCGTATGCTGCCGAAACGCGCCGTATTCTACTGGTTTCGCACGGCGCGGCGCGACTTTGCCGTGCGCCAGGCGCGGCGCCGATCGACGCACGGGCGGCACCGCCGCTTCAAACCGGCTTGCGTTTGGCTTCGAGCGCTTCCCAGCGTTCGAGCGCGCTCAGCAGTTCTTCGTCGATCGCGGCGAAACGCTCGGTCAGGCGCGTGCCTTCCTGCGCGTCCTTGGCGAAGATGCTGCCGTCCTCGAGCTGCGCGCCGATCGCCTTTTGTTCGGCTTCGAGCACGGCCAGCTTGCCGGGCAGCGCATCGAGTTCGCGCTGCTCGTTGAACGACAGCTTGGCCGTGCGCTGCGCGTTGCGGCCCGCGTTGAGCTTCGCGTCGTCCTTGGCTTCCTTCGGCGCGGGCGCCGCTTCCTTGGCGCGCGCCGCGTCCTGCTGCGCGAGCTGCTCCGCGCGTACGCGCTGCACTTGCCAATCGCTGAAGCCGCCCACGTATTCGCGCCAGCGGCCGTCGCCCTCGGCCGCGATCACCGAGGTCACGACGTTGTCGAGGAACGCGCGGTCGTGGCTCACGAGCAGCACGGTGCCGTCGTAATCGGTCAGCAGTTCCTCGAGCAGTTCGAGCGTGGGAATGTCGAGGTCGTTGGTCGGCTCGTCGAGCACGAGCACGTTCGCGGGCCGCGCGAACAGGCGCGCGAGCAGCAGACGGTTACGCTCGCCGCCCGACAGCGATTTGACGGGCGAACGCGCGCGCTCGGGCGCGAACAGGAAGTCGCCGAGATAGCTCATCACGTGCTTGCGCTGGCCGCCGATCTCGATCCACTCGCTGCCGGGGCTGATGGTGTCGGCAAGGCTCTTTTCCATATCGAGCTGCGCGCGCATCTGGTCGAAGTACGCGACCTGCAGGTTCGTGCCCACGCGCACCGTGCCCGAATCGGGCTTCAGCTCGCCGAGGATCATCTTGAGCAGCGTGGTCTTGCCCGCGCCGTTCTCGCCGATCAGGCCGATCTTGTCGCCGCGCATGATCGTGGCGCTGAAGTTGTCGACGATGCGGCGCCCGTCATAGCGCTTGCTGACGTCGGTCAGTTCCGCGACGATCTTGCCCGAGCGCTCGCCCTGCGCGACGTCGAGCTTCACGTTGCCCTGCGCGTTGCGGCGCTCGGCGCGGTCGTTGCGCATCTGTTCGAGCCGCGCGATACGGCCCACGCTGCGCGTGCGGCGCGCCTCGACGCCCTTGCGGATCCACACTTCCTCTTGCGCGAGCAGCTTGTCGAACTTGTCGTTCTCGATGCGTTCGACTTCGAGCTGCTGCGCCTTGCGCACTTGATACTCGGAGAAATTGCCCGGATACGAAAGCAGGCGCCCGCGATCGAGTTCGACGATGCGCGTAGCCACGCGGTCGAGGAACGCACGGTCGTGGGTGATGAAGAAGAGCCCT
>CAUPOD010000346.1:0-3751 GCA_963512745.1 uncultured Burkholderia sp.
GTTCAAGCTCGTGCGCGGCTTGCGCGCCGAGCAGCGAGCGCTGATATACATCTCGCACCGCATGGACGAGATCTACGCGCTGTGCGACGCATGCACCGTGTTCCGCGACGGCCGCAAGATCGCATCGCATACGAACCTGGCAAGCGTGCCGCGCGAGCAGATCGTCGGCGAGATGGTCGGCCGCGCGATCGCCGACATCTACGATTATTCGCCGCGGCCGGCCGGCCCGGTGCGGCTCGCGGTGCAAAACCTGACGGGCGCGCCGCTGGCCGAGCCCGCGAGTTTCGAGGTGCGCGGCGGCGAGATCCTCGGCTTCTTCGGACTCGTCGGCGCGGGCCGCAGCGAGCTCATGCAGCTCGTCTACGGCGCGCGGCGCCGCAAGGGCGGCGAATTGCTGCTCGACGGCGCGCCGGTCAAGATCGGCAGCCCGGGCGAGGCGATCCGGCGCGGTATCGTGCTGTGTCCCGAGGACCGCAAGGAGGAGGGCATCGTCGCGATGGCTTCGGTGGCCGACAACATCAACATCAGCTGCCGCCGCCATTACCTGCGCGGCGGCGTGTTCCTGAACGCGCGCCGCGAGGCGCAGACAGCCGACCGGTTCATCGAGCGCCTCAAGATCAAGACGCCGGGCCGGCGCCAGAAGATCCGCTTCCTGTCGGGCGGCAATCAGCAGAAGGTAATCCTGTCGCGCTGGCTCGCCGAGCCCGACCTGAAGGTCGTGATTCTCGACGAGCCCACACGCGGCATCGACGTCGGCGCCAAACACGAGATCTATCAGGTGATCTACCAGCTCGCCGAGCGCGGCTGCGCGATCGTGATGATTTCGTCGGAACTGCCCGAGGTGCTCGGCGTCTCGGACCGCATCGCCGTGATGCGCGAGGGCCGCATCGCGGGCGTGCTGCCGCGCGCGGCAGCGAGCGAACAAGCGGTGCTGCGGCTCGCGCTGCCGTCCGCCGCATCAGAACGCCGGGCCGCATGAACACGCCGGAACCCGACGGCATCCCCGCGCGCCGCGACGCACGCGCGCGCCCCAACGAAGGAGCAGTGGCAATGGAAGTGAGACAAGACCTCGCCAAGATGGCGACCTCGGCATCGGCCTCGACGTCGGCGTCGGCCGCAACCGAGCCGCGCAAGCATAGCCGGCGCTGGTGGGATCAACTGACCGAATACAGCTTGATCGCGATCTTCGCGGTGATGTTCGTCGCGACCTCGTTCAGCGTCGATCATTTCTTTTCGGTCGAGAACATGCTCGGCCTCGCGCTGTCGATTTCGCAGATCGGCATGGTCGCGTGCACGATGATGTTCTGCCTCGCATCGCGCGATTTCGACCTGTCGATCGGCTCGACCGTGGCGTTCGCGGGCGTGCTGTGCGCGATGGTGCTGAACGCGACCGGTAATACGTTCCTCGCGATCGCCGCGGCCGTCGCGGCCGGTGCCGCGATCGGCTTCGTCAACGGCGCCGTGATCGCGTATCTGCGCATCAACGCGCTGATCACCACGCTCGCGACCATGGAGATCGTGCGCGGCCTCGGTTTCATCGTTTCGCACGGGCAGGCAGTGGGCGTATCGTCGGACAGCTTCATCGCGCTAGGCAACCTTACGCTGCTCGGCATCTCGCTGCCGATCTGGGTCACGCTGCTGTGCTTCGTCGTGTTCGGCGTGCTGCTGAACCAGACCGTGTACGGCCGCAACACGCTCGCGATCGGCGGCAACCCCGAGGCATCGCGGCTCGCGGGCATCAACGTCGAACGCACGCGCGTCTATATCTTCCTGATCCAGGGCGCGGTGGCCGCGCTGGCCGGCGTGATTCTCGCGTCGCGCATCACGTCGGGGCAGCCGAACGCGGCGGAGGGTTTCGAACTCAACGTGATCTCGGCATGCGTGCTCGGCGGCGTGTCGCTGCTCGGCGGCCGCGCGACGATTTCAGGCGTCGTGATCGGCGTGCTGATCATGGGCACGGTCGAGAACGTCATGAACCTGCTCAATATCGACGCGTTTTACCAATATCTCGTGCGTGGCGCGATCCTGCTCGCAGCCGTGCTGCTCGACCAGTTGAAGAACCGAGGCCTGCGCGATTGAGCGGGTTCGGCAATCGATAAGGAATACGAATATGTTTTCTTCGCAAGACGCCAAATTGCCGGAAGGGCGCTATGCCCGTTACCCGAGCTTGGCCGGCCGCGCCGTGCTGATCACGGGCGGCGCGACGGGCATCGGCTCTTCGATGGTCGCGCATTTCGCGGCGCAGGGCGCGCGCGTCGCGTTCCTCGACCGCGATGCGGACGCGGGCGCATCGCTCGCCGACGCCTGTTCGGGCATGAGCGAACGCCCGCACTTCACGGCCTGCGACGTGACCGATACGGACGCGCTGCGCCAGGCGATCGCCGCGGCACGCGCGCGCATCGGCCCGATCGAGGTGCTCGTCAACAACGCCGCGAACGACGCGCGCCACGACACCGCCGATGTCACCCCGGCGTCGTTCGATGCCGGCATCGCCGTCAATCTGCGGCACCAGTTCTTCGCGGCGCAAGCCGTCATGGACGACATGAAAAAGGCAGCCGCCGGTTCGATCGTCAACCTCGGCTCGATCTGCTGGCTGCTCAAGAACTCGGAATACCCCGTCTATGCGATCGGCAAGTCTGCCGTACAGGGCCTCACGCGCAGCCTCGCGCGCGAACTCGGGCCGTTCGGGATACGCGTCAATTCGCTGCTGCCGGGCTGGGTCATGACGGAGCGGCAGCGCGCGCTGTGGCTCGACGAGACCGGCCGCGAAGCCCGCCAGCGCGGCCAGTGTCTGGCCGCCGAGCTGATGCCGGCGGATCTCGCGCGTATGGCGCTGTTCCTGGCCGCCGACGACAGCCGCATGATCACCGCGCAAGACGTTGTCGTGGACGGAGGCTGGGCGTGAGCGTCGCCGCGATCCGCGCCGAACTTGCCGTCGATGCACGCTGCACGCTCGGCGAGAGCGTGGTCTGGTGCGCGCGCAGCGGGCGCTTGTATTGGGTCGATATCGAAGGCGCGCGCCTGTGGCGGCACGATCCGCGCGACGGCGCGACGCGGAAGTGGGCGATGCCCGAGCGGCTCGCCACGTTCGCGCTGTGCGAATCGCTGGATTGGCTCTTACTCGGACTCGCGTCCCGGCTCGCGTTCTTCAATCTGGACACGGGCGAGCTGCGCGACGTCGTGCCGGTCGAGCCGGGCCACGGCACGCGCGTCAACGACGGCCGCTGCGACCGTAACGGGCGCTTCGTGTTCGGCACCAAGGACGAGCGCGAGCCGTTGAGCGCGCGCGGCGGTTTCTACCGTTTGAACCGCGACTTGCAGCTCGAACGCCTGCCGCTACCGGCCCCCGCGATCGCGAACGGCATCGCGTTCAGCCCCGACGGCGCGACGCTCTACTACTGCGATTCGCCGACGCGCGAGATCCGCGCGTGCGCCTACGGCGCAGACGGCGCGATCGCCGACGACCGCGTGTTCGCGCGCCTGGCCGATGCCGACGGCGAACCCGACGGCGCGGCCGTCGATGCCGCGGGCGGCCTATGGAGCGCGCAATGGGGCGGCGCGCGCGTCGTGCGCTACGGCGCCGACGGCCGCGAAACCGAACGCGTGCACGTACCCACGCCGCAGCCCAGTTGCGTCGCATTCGGCGGCGCGGATCTGCAGCAACTGTTCGTCACGAGCGCGCGCGTCGGCCTCGACGCCGCGCAATTGGCCGCCGATCCGCGCGCGGGCGGCATCTACACGGCAGGCGCGG
>CAUPOD010000347.1:0-3749 GCA_963512745.1 uncultured Burkholderia sp.
CCGGCTTTATCGGCCAGGAAGCGATGCATACGCGCGAGCACGTCGAGTACAACGATCTGCTGGAAGCCGCCAAACTGCCCGCGCATAAGCTCGACAAGCGCCTGTGGCGGGGGTTCGGCCTGCTGCGCAAGTTCAGCCCGCCGTCGATTCAGCTCGCGGTGACGATCGCGCTCGAACACTATACGGCGATGCTCGCGAACTACCTGTTGAGCGACCCGCACCATCACGTCGGCGGCGTGGAAGGTTACCGGCTGATGTGGATGTGGCATGCGTTCGAGGAAACCGAGCACAAGTCCGTGTCCTACGACGTCTGGAACGCCGTCATGAAGCCCGGCGTCGCCAGCTATCTGCTGCGCACCGTCACGATGCTCGTCACGACCGTGTTTTTCTGGGGCATCTTATTCGATTGGAACGTGCGCCTGCTGATCGCGCACCGCCGCCATCACGGCAAGATCGGTTTGCGCAACATGGGCCGCCTCGTGCAGCACGTCTGGGGGCCGCGCAAGGGCATCATCCCGTCGATCTTCCAGGAGTGGCTCGATTACTTCCGTCCCGGCTTCCATCCGTGGGACCACGACAACCGCCACTATCTGAACAATCTCGACGGCCTCATCGACAACATCGAACGCGCGAACCGGACGTACGCGGCGCAAGCCGCCCCGCGCCGCGTGCCGCTGCATCCGGCCGCGGCCGCGCAAGCCTAAAGCCGTTCGTCTTGGTCAAAACATCCGATGCCGGCCGCGCACGCGAGCCGGCACACGGGAGACACGCCCGGTTCGCAAGCGGTAAGGCGCCCCGGGGCGTAAAGGAGCAACAAACATGCTACCGGTTCGCCGCGATATCCGTTTTGCCCTGCCCCCCGAACGCATATGCGATTGGCACAAGGACGGGCCTGCCGTCACGCTGTTCTTCGATGCGCTGTCGCTGAAATTCCCGGCCGGCGAGCGCTTCTTCATCGAATCGGTGCGCCACTACCGCGACCGTATCGACGATCCCGAACTCAAGCAGCAAGTGCTCGGCTTCATCGGCCAGGAAGCGATGCACACGCGCGAACACACCGAATACAACGATCTGCTCGATCTCGCCGGCCTGCCCGCGGCCGCGCTCGACAAGCGCATGTGGTTCGTGACCAAGCTGTTGCACAAATATCTGCCCGCGCCGATGCAGCTCGCGATGACGATCGCCTTCGAGCATTACACGGCCATGCTAGCGAACATGGTGCTGCGCGATCCGCAGCGCTTCGTCGGCGGACTCGACGCGTACTCGCAGGTGTGGGTCTGGCATGCGATCGAGGAAACCGAACACAAGTCCGTCGCGTTCGACGTCTGGAACACGGCGATCAAGCCGGGCCTGGGCCGCTATCTGCTGCGCACGAGCGTGATGCTGCTCGTCAATTTCCTGTTCTGGGTCTTCCTGTTCGATTTCCATGTGCGCCTGCTGCTGTCGTACCGCAAGCGCCACGGCAAGATAGGTTTCGGCAACATGTGGCGCGTGGTCAAGCTGCTATACGCGCCGAAGGGCATTTTCTTCTCGATCATCGGCGAGTGGCTCGATTACTTCCGGCCCGGTTTCCATCCGTGGGATCACGACAACCGCGCCTATCTGACGGGCATCGATGCGCTGCTAGAGAAGGTCGAGCGCAGCAATGCCCAGTACGCGCCGCAAGCGGCCGCGCGGCGCGTGCCGCTGCACCCGCAGCCGCAGCCGCAAGCCTGAGGCGAAACCGAGGCGATGGGCGCGCACATCGACCGCTTCGCGCGCAGCCATGCACCTTCGCTCAAGACCGCGCGGGTTCTATCCACCGGAACGTGAGGTTGATCCGCTCGCTGTCGAGCGCCGGCGCCTTCGGCACGCGATGCACCCACTCGGCCTGCGTGCGGCCGCGCATCACGAGCAGGCTGCCCGGCGTCACGCGGTAGGTCTGCACCACGCCCGTCGCGAGATGCCGCAGTTCGAAGCGGCGCGGCGCGCCGAGGCTCACCGACGCGATGACTGGCGCCGGACCCAATTCGGCTTCGTCGTCGCTATGCCAGCCCATACTGTCGCGGCCGTCGCGGTATCGGTTGAGCAGCACGCTGTTGAAACGCGCGCCGCATGCCGCCTGCACGGCTTCGTGCAATTCGCGCACGGCGGGCGTCCACGGCGCGGGCACGTTGCGGATGCCCGAGTATAGGTACACGGCCTCGGGCTCGCCCTGCCATGCCGTCAAGCGCGGCAAAGGCACGAGGCCGCGCGGCGTGCGCATGCTGTCCTGGCGCCACGCGACCTCGTCCGCGATGCGTGCGAGCAGCGTGCGCGCCGGTTCGGCCGGCAGCCATTCCGGATACCAATCGACTTCCGGCTGCGGCACACCCCCGAACCAATCGTCCAAACCGTGTGTCATTGACTGTGAGAATTCGCGCGGACCGCTATCATCGCGGCATCGTATCTCGTCCGTACCGTCCATGCGCCGTATTCCCTCGTTCCTGTTGCGGGTTCTCCTGATCGGCGTGCTGCTGCACGCGTATGTCGGCTGGCGCCTGGTTCCCGCCCTGCCCGGCGCCGCCTCGGGTTGGGCGCTCGGCATTTGGCTCGCGGCATCGTGCGTGCTGATCCCGGCCGGGATGCTTGCGCGCCGCTTCGAGGACCGCGCCTATAGCGATACGCTCGCCTGGGTGGGTTTGCTCGCGATGGGATTCTTCTCGTCGCTGCTCGTGCTCACTGCGCTGCGCGACATCGGCCTGGGCGTGCTGACGCTCGCGCATGCGTTGCGCCCCGCGCTGCCGGCGGCAACCGCATGGCGCGAGACAAGTGCGGCGGCCGTACCGGTGGTGGCGCTGCTGATCTGCGCGATCGGTTTCGTCAACGCGCGGCGGCGCGCGCGCGTGGTCGACGTGGACGTGCCGGTCGAAGGGCTGCCGCCCGCGCTCGAGGGGTTCACGATCGTGCAGATCAGCGACATCCACGTCGGCCCGACCATCAAGCATCGCTACGTGGCCGCGATCGTCGATGCGGTCAACGCGCTCGATGCCGATGTGATCGCCGTCACGGGCGACGTGGTGGACGGCTCGGTCGAGCGCCTGGCTTCGCACGCGGCGCCGCTCGGCGCGCTGCGCGCGCGTCACGGCGCGTTCGTCGTGACGGGCAACCACGAGTACTACTCGGGTGCCGATGCTTGGGTCGCGGAATTCCGCAGGCTCGGCCTGATTCCGTTGATGAACGAGCACCGGGTCGTGCGTCATGGCGACGGGCAGCTCGTGATCGCGGGTGTGACCGATTACACGGCGGGGCAATTCGATCCGGCTCAAGCCAGCGATCCGCATGCCGCGCTGCATGGCGCGCCGCACGATGCGCGCGTGCGCGTGCTGCTCGCGCATCAGCCGCGCAGCGCACAGGCCGCGGCGGAAGCGGGCTATACGCTGCAGTTGTCGGGGCATACGCACGGCGGACAATTCCTGCCGTGGAATTTCCTGGTGCCGCTGCAGCAGCCGTTCACGGCGGGGCTCGCGCGTCTTGGCAGTTTATGGGTCTATACGAGCCGCGGCACCGGCTATTGGGGACCGCCGAAGCGTTTCGGCGCACCGTCCGAAATCACGCGAATACGGCTCGTGCGGGCACGAGCCTAGGGCTGGGTGGTGAACCGGCGGCACGTGCACGCTTGGGAGGCTGGGGTGGGGGGGGGGGGTGGGGCGGCGGGGCTCGATAGAGCCGCAGGCTGAAAATAAACAAAAATGATACTTAAATAAAAAAAAAAAAAACACAACAAAAAA
>CAUPOD010000348.1:0-3746 GCA_963512745.1 uncultured Burkholderia sp.
GAGCATCAGCAGCGCGAAACCGAGGCCGCCCGCCGCGCCGGCGCCCGGGCGCAGACTACAGCTGCGGCCGAGCGAAGCTTCGAGCCGTGCGGCGAAGTGCGCGAGCGCCGCGTCGAGCGCGGCGGCTTGCCCGGGACGCAGGCCCTTTTGCGGGCCGAATACGGCGGTGGCGCCTTGCGGGCCCGTCAGCGGGTTGTCGACGTCGCTGAGCGCGACCCAGCGGGTATCGGCGAGACGCGTGTCGAGGCGCGACGTATCGAGGCGCGCGACCCGCATGAACTGGTCGGGCACGAGCGGCACTGCGGCGCCGCCTGCATCGAACCCGCGCAGGCCGAGCGTGGCGAGCAGCCCCGCGCCTGCATCGTTGGTGCTGCTGCCGCCGAGCGCCACGTAGAAATCGCGCACACCGTCGTCGAGTAGGGCGGACACCGCTTCCCCCAGGCCGCGCGTGGTACGCACTTCGATCGGCACGGCGGTTCCCGCCGCATCGGTCAAGCCGACGATTTCGGCCGATTCGATCAGGGCCGCCCGGCGCACGGGCGCGATGCCGGCATCGTCCCCGGCCCATGCCTCCCAGGCATCGAACAACCCGACGGCCGCGTCGCGCGGCTGTCCGGCTGCCCCCGCGACGCGCAGCACGCGCCGCGTCCCACCGCGCACGAGAAGCGCGTCGAGCGTGCCTTCGCCGCCGTCGGCCATCGGGCACACGCGGACTTGCGCGTCGGGCCGCGCGCGCAGAATGCCGTCGCGCATGGCGGCGGCGGCCCGACTGGCGCTCAGCGACCCCTTGAACGAGTCGGGCGCGACGACGACGATCGGCGAAGGAGCGGGCATCGGTAGGGAAAGGGGGTGTTTGCGCGCGGTATCGGGCAAATAGTTTGCTAGAATAGCCGATTCTTCCGGCTAAGACTGTGCGTCGCGGCCGCATGCTGCGCCTGCCTCGACGGACAACGACGAACCGCGGCGCGCATGAGCCGTCGCCCCGGTCGGGCCGCGCGCGGCACAAGAACTCAGATTCGGAACCCAGATTCGCAATACGGATTCGGACCCGATTCGCTCGAATAATTTTAGGACGATAAAAGCCATGGCTAACGTTGTAGAAAACCTCGGCAAGCTCGAACGCCGCGTGACGATTTCCCTGCCGAAGCAGGTCGTGCGCAAGGAGATCGACGCTCGTATCCAGAAACTCGCGAAGACCGTGCGCATGCCGGGCTTCCGTCCGGGCAAGGTGCCGCTCAAGATGGTCGCGCAGCAGTACGGCGGCCAGGTCGAGGCAGAAGTGCTGAGCGACAAGGTCGGCCAGGAATTCTTCGACGTCAGCCGCGCCGAGAACCTGCGCGTGGCGGGCCAGCCGAGCTTCGCGCCGAAGCTCGAGACGGGCGCCGAAGACGACAACTACGCGTTCGACGCCACGTTCGAGGTCTACCCGGACGTCACGATCGGCGATCTGGGCGCATCGGAAATCGAGCGCCCGGTCACCACGATCGGCGACGCTGAAATCGACCGCACGCTCGACATCCTGCGCGGCCAGCGCGTGCATTTCCATCCGCGCGGCGTAGCCGGCGCGCATGGCGACGGCGGCGCGGACACGGCAGCCGAGAACGGCGACCGCGTCACGGTCGATTTCGTGGGCAAGCTCGACGGCGTGCCGTTCGAAGGCGGCACCGCGCAGGACTTCGTGTTCGTGCTCGGCGAAGGCCGCATGCTGCCCGAATTCGAACAAGCGGCGCTCGGCCTGAAGGTCGGCGAATCGCGCGAATTCGACATCAAGTTCCCCGAGGACTACCACGGCAAGGACGTCGCCGGTAAGACCGCCCAATTCACGGTCACGCTGAAGCAAGTCGAATGGCCGCACAAGCCGGCGATCGACGCCGACTTCGCGAAGTCGCTCGGCATCGAAGACGGCGACCTCGACAAGATGCGCGCCGAAATCAAGGAAAACCTCGAACGCGAAGCCAAGCGCCGCACGCAAGCCCTCGTCAAGGGCCAGGCGATGGACGCGCTGCTCAAGTCGGCCGACCTCGAAGTGCCGAAGGCGCTGATCGAGCAAGACCAGCTGCGTCTCGTCGAAATGGCGCGCCAGGACCTGGCCCAGCGCGGCGTGCCGAACGCCGACAAGGCGCCGATCCCGCCGGAAATGTTCAAGGAGCAAGCCGAGCGCCGCGTCAAGCTCGGCCTCGCGATCGCCGAACTGGTCAAGGCCAACGGCCTCGAAGCGAAGCCGGAACAGATCCGCGCCGAAGTCGACGAGTTCGCGAAGAGCTACGAAGACCCGAAGGAAGTCGTGCGCTGGTACTACTCGAACCCGCAACGCCTGAGCGAAATGGAAGCGTTCGTGATCGAAGGCAACGTGGTCGACTTCATCCTCGGCAAGGCCAAGGTGACGGACAAGGACGTCAGCTTCGAATCGCTGGCTAGCGCGTCGGCTCAGGCTCAAGCCTAAGTCCGCCGAAGCCGCGCGGCGTGCCGGCTGCCTTCGGGCGGGCGGCACGCCGTTTTCGCTTCAAGCGCGCTGCGCACGATTGTCGGTAATATATGGGATGGGCGTTCGCGCCCGTGTTCAACATTCATCCGGATAAGGCTCATCGCATGATCAATCGCGCTCACATGATGGACACCTCGGCGTCGCGGGATTACGAAACGCAAGCGCTCGGCCTGGTGCCGATCGTCGTCGAAACGAGCGGCCGCGGCGAGCGGTCCTACGACATCTACTCGCGCCTGCTCAAGGAGCGCATCGTGTTTCTGGTCGGCGAAGTCAACGACCAGACCGCGAACCTCGTGATCGCACAGCTGCTGTTCCTCGAAAGCGAGAATCCCGACAAGGACATCAGCCTGTACATCAACAGCCCCGGCGGTTCGGTCTCGGCGGGCCTCGCGATCTACGACACGATGCAGTTCATCAAGCCCGACGTTTCGACCCTTTGCATGGGCATGGCCGCGAGCATGGGCGCGTTCCTGCTCGCATCGGGTGCGGCGGGCAAGCGTCATGCGCTGCCGAACTCGCGCGTGATGATTCACCAGCCGCTCGGCGGCGCGCGCGGCCAGGCGTCCGACATCGAGATCCAGGCACGCGAAATCCTGTATCTGCGCGAACGTCTGAACAAACTGCTCGCGCAGCACACGGGGCAAGACGTCGAGCGCATCGCGCGCGACACCGACCGCGACAACTTCATGTCGGCCGACGATGCGCAGGCATACGGTCTGATCGATCACGTCACGGCCAAGCGCCCGTAAGGGCGAGCCGCCGCGCGGAGTCCGAGCCGCGCGGCGCGCAAGCGCCCGCGCGGTCCGCGAGCGCGGCTCAGCCGAACCTGTCCGCCGAATAATGGCGAGCGGGTCAATCGGCGTATCATGGTATTTAAGCGTCCGGAGGCTCTCTATCTATGGCGGACAAAAAAGGTCCCAGCAGCAGCGATAAGCTGCTCTATTGCTCGTTCTGCGGTAAAAGCCAGCATGAGGTGAAGAAACTCATCGCCGGCCCGTCGGTATTCATCTGCGATGAATGTATCGACCTGTGCAACGAGATCATCCGCGACGAAGCGGCCGCCGCAGGCATCGAGGCCGGACTGTCCAAGTCCGATCTGCCGAGCCCGCAGGAAATCCGCGAGATCCTCGATCAATACGTGATCGGGCAGGAGCGCGCGAAGAAGATCCTGGCCGTCGCGGTGTACAACCACTACAAGCGCCTCAAGCATCTCGACAAGAAGGACGAGGTCGAGCTGTCGAAGCGCAACATCCTGCTGATC
>CAUPOD010000349.1:0-3743 GCA_963512745.1 uncultured Burkholderia sp.
GAGCGATGGGGAGTTCGTCGCGAACCGGTTTTTCCCGGCAGATTTGCGCTTCGCCGACCAGGCTGACGCGATCGCCCATGCGCGCGACTGGGCCGTGCGCTGGATCGATGCGAGCAACGTCGTCGCCGAGTAGCCGGGACGGCCGTGGGGGCGCTCTGTGACTGCGCTAAAAACGCGGTAATCTTGCACGTCCGTCACCATTAAAACGGTCCGCCCGCCGAGGCGCGGCCGAGCTACCCATGTCGAAACCCAACGCCTGGAACTGGGGCCTCGAAACGATCGTGGCCGAGTTGCGCGAGTCGCGCGAGGTATTGCATCGCACGCGGCATCCGCGCGGCATCCGCGAACTGCCGTCGCGCGAGGCGATCAAACGCGTGGTGGCCGGCCTGCGCGCGTCGATGTTCCCCACGCATTACGGCGCGCCCGATCTGACCGACGAGAGCGTCGACTATTACGTCGGACATACGCTCGAAAGCACGCTGCGCCTGCTCGCCGAACAGATCCGCCGCGCGCTGCCGTTTCTGCCCGAGCACATCGAAACACCCGAAGCCGACCTCGACAAGCTCGCGTTCGAGATCGCGCGCGAGTTCGGCACGCAGCTGCCGGCCATTCGCGCGCTGCTCGTCAGCGACATCCATGCCGCTTACGCGGGCGACCCGGCCGCGCAGCACATCACCGAAATCCTGCTGTGCTACCCCGGCGTGTTCGCGATGATGCACCACCGGCTCGCGCACGCGCTGTACCGCCTCGGCGTGCCGCTGCTCGCGCGCTTCATCAACGAGATCGCGCATTCGGCGACGGGCATCGACATTCATCCGGGCGCGCAGATCGGCCCGAGCTTCTTCATCGATCACGGCACGGGCGTGGTGATCGGCGAGACAGCCATCATCGGCGAGCGCGTGCGTCTCTATCAAGCCGTCACGCTCGGCGCGAAGAGCTTCCCGTCCGACGGCGACGGCATGCTCGTGAAGGGCAACGCGCGCCATCCGCTCGTGGAGGACGATGTGGTGATCTACGCGGGCGCGACGATTCTCGGCCGCGTGACGATCGGACGCGGTTCGGTGATCGGCGGGAATGTCTGGCTCACGCACAGCGTGCCGCCCGGCAGCTGGGTGGCGCTGGGGCGGGGGCGAAAACGCCAGAGGGCGACCGCGGGCGCTTTGGTGGGCGCGCGCGCCCCCCCCCATGCCGCCGCGGCCGTTTGGTCTTAAATGCTTTGTGTTTTAGTGTCCGCCCGCGTGCGGGGCGCGGTATTGGTAGAGCACGTCCTGCGTGACGGGCACGAGATTCTGCCCCGCGTCGATCACGAAATCGACGCCGTCGTAGGCAGGGTCCGCGAGCAGCAGCAGCGCCTGCGCGACGTCGTCGGGGCCCGCGACGCGCGCGAGCGGCGTAGCCTCGCGGCTCGCATACGTGAAGTCGGCCTCGCTCTGATCGTCGCTCGGCAGCATCAGGCCGGGGAACACCGCGTTGACGCGCAGCACGGGCGCGCACGAGAGCGCGAGCATCTGCGTCAGATGGCCGAGCGCCGTCTTCGCGACCGTATAGCTGAAGTGGTCGCGATGGAAATTGCCGAGCACCTTCTGATCCACCACGTTGAGCACCACGCCTTGCGCATGCGCGGCGTGCGCGCGCTCGTAGAACGCGCGCGCGAGCAGAATCGGCGCGCGGCAATTGACGGCCCACGCGCGGTCGAACGCTTCGAGTTCGAAATCGGGGAAGTGATCCTGCCAAAACACCGAGGCGTTGTTGACCAGCACGTCCAGCCTGCCGAAGCGCGCGTAGACCGCGCCGACCAGGCCCGCGAGCGCGGCCGCGTCGTTGAGGTCGGCTTGCAGCGCGCACGCTTCGATGCCGAGCGCGGCGAGCTCGTTCACGGTGGTTTCGGCCGCGTCGCGCGAGCGGTCGTAATGCACGGCGACACGATAGCCGTGCTTGCCGAACTCGCGTGCGAAGGCCTGCCCCGCGCGGCGTGCGGCGCCGGTGATCAGCACCACGGGCGGAACGGTCGTAGCGGTCATGGCGCGCCGGCGCTCAGGTATTGGGCAGCAGGCCCGTATCCGGGCTCGACACGATCGACAGGAATTCGCGGCGTGTGGCCTGATCGGTGCGGAACGCGCCGAGCATGCGCGAGGTGACCATCGCCACGCCGGGCTTGTGGATGCCGCGCGTCGAGATGCATTGGTGCGAGGCCTCCAGGATCACGCCCACCCCTTTCGGTTGCAGTACCTCGAACAGCGTGTCGGCGATCTGCACCGTCATCTTTTCCTGGATCTGCAACCGCTTGGCGAACGCATCGACGAGCCGCGCGAGCTTCGAGATGCCGACCACGCGATGTTCGGGCAGATAGGCGACGTGCGCGCGGCCGATGATCGGCACCATGTGATGCTCGCAATAGCTCTCGAAGCGGATGTCCTTGAGCACGATCATCTCGTCGTAGCCGTCGACCTCGCTGAACGTGCGGGCCAGGATCTCGCGCGGATCGAGCTGATAGCCGGCGAAGAATTCCTCGTACGCGCGCACCACGCGCGCGGGCGTATCGAGCAGCCCCTCGCGGTTGGGATCGTCGCCGGCCCAGCGCAGCAGCGTGCGTACCGCGGCCTCGGCTTCTTCCCGGCTCGGACGCGGGGTGAGCACGGTCGTGGTTCGCTTGCTCTTGCCCTCGACCTTCTCGCCATTCTTGTGTTTTGCCATGCTTTCTATACTCCGGTGCGGCCCTTGCGCGGCCGATCGGACATTGTTTCATGCCCCGTTCGATTTGTCACACGACTCAATTGAGCTGGTAGGACTTCGCGCCGGTGCCCGCCAGATTGCCGCCCGAGACGATCAGGTACACGGGGCGGATCGGCTTGCCCTCGAAGTAGTCCTGCAGGATTTCGAGCGTGCCGGCCGCATAGCGCGCCTGCGCCGACAGCGAGGTGCCGGAGATGTGCGGCGTCATGCCGTTGAACGGCATGGTGCGCCACGGATGGTCGGCCGGGGCCGGTTCCGGATACCAGACGTCGCCCGCGTAGCCCGCGAGATGGCCCGACGTGACGGCCTCCACCACGGCGTCGCGATCGACGAGTTCCGCGCGCGCGCAATTGATCAGATACGTGCCGCGCTTCATGAGCGCGATCATCTTCGCGTCGATCATGTTTTGGGTCGACGGATAGAGCGGCACCTGGAGATTGACGACGTCCATGTCGCTGACGAGCGACGCTACGTCTTCGTGATAGGTCAGGCCGAGTGCCTGTTCGGTCGCGGCGTCGAGCCGGTGCCGCTGCGTGTAGTGCAGATCCATCTCGAACGGATGCAGGCGGCGCAGCACGGCGAGGCCGATGCGGCCCGCGCCGATCGTGCCGAACTTCATGCCTTGGATATCGTAGCTGCGCCAGACGCAGTCCGCGATGTTCCAGCCGCCCAGCTCGGAGATTTCGTGCGAGGGCAAGTAATTGCGCAGCTGCGCGAGTGTGATCATCACCACATGCTCGGCCACGCTGATGCTGTTCGAACCCGTGACCTCGGCCACGGTGATGCCGGCCTTGGCCGCGGCGTCGAGATCGACGTGGTCGGAGCCGATCCCGGCCGTTACCGCGAGCTTCAGCTTCTTGGCCTTGGCGATGCGTTCAGCGGTCAGGTAGGCCGGCCAGAACGGCTGCGAAATCACGACGTCCGCTTCGGGCAGCCATTGCTCGAAGATCGAGTCGGGGCCGTCCTTGTCGCTCGTGACGATGAAGGTGTGCCCGTTCGCTTCCATATAG
>CAUPOD010000350.1:0-3706 GCA_963512745.1 uncultured Burkholderia sp.
GGGCCCGCCCCCCCCCCCCCCCCCCCCCCCCCGCGCCAGATCGAGTCCGTACGCGCGCGCGGCGGGGCTGCCGAGCACTGCGAGCAGCGACGGAAACAGCCGCTGCAAGCGTGCCGCGACCTGCCGCGCGTGCTCGGGCTGCTTGAGCCAGCGCGCGCCCCACCCCGCTACGTCGAGCCCTTCGAGTTTCGCGCCGATCTCGTCGGGCGTCAGGAAGTTGTGCGCGACGAACGTGCCGAAGTTCTCGCCGATGCGCGCCTTGTGCCGCGCGATCACTGCCGTGTGCGGCAGCGGCACGCCGAGCGGATGGCGGAACAACGACACGACCGCGAACCAATCGGCGCACGCGCCGACCATCGCGGCCTCGGTAAACGCATGCACGTAATCGAGCCACGGCCAGCGCGCGCGCCACCACGACGCGCCGACGAACAACACCAGCATCAATAGCAACAGCCCCGTCGCGAACCAGCGCATGCGCTTGAGTTCGGCGCGGCGCACATCGCTCGCGGCTTGGAGCGCCCATTCGACGGGATTGCCGGGCATCTCGCTCATTTTCATCGACGGTCGGATCCGTAGTCGCGCTCGACGCGGCAGATTCTGGTCCGATACGCGTCGTACCAGCGTTCGCGTCCGACGCGCTGCGCGACCAGATGCTCCGCATCGCGCTTCCAGGCCGCGATGGCTTCGAGCGAGGCCCAATACGACACGGTAATGCCGACGCCTTCGCGCGCCGATTCCGCGCCGAGAAACCCCGGCTGGCGCTGCGCCGCTTCGAGCATGGCGTCGGCGGTTTCCGCGTACCCGCTCGTATCGCCGCTCAGCACGGACGTGAAAATGACCGCGTAATACGGGGTGTCGCCGGTTGCCGCGATCCATTGCCGGTCCGGCGCCGCGGCCGGTATCTCAATCGACATCTTTTTAGCTCCTTGGCAATCTTTAACGATCGCCGGTAAGCGCGCGTAATAAACCATGCATTTAATGCCCCAGAAACGGGGTAACGGTCATGAACCGTAGCAACTTATTACACCCTCCCATGGAACGGGATTTTTATAATTCAACCTATCGATAGACAAGGGAGACTCGAATGAAACATACCGTGGTTCTTGCGGCCGCGGGCGTGCTTGCGAGCGCGCTGCTCGGAGGCTGCGTGGCATACGGGCCGGACGCGTATGCGCCGGCGCCCGCGTATGGCGCGTATGGCGCCTATGCGGACCCTGCTCCCGTCGTTTATGCGGACCCGACGATCGTGATCGGCTGGCACGGCGACCGCTACTGGGACGGACATCGCTATTGGGAACGCCGCGAGTGGGAGCAGCGCGGCGGCTACGACCGCGGCCAAGGCCAGGGCTGGTGGCATAACAACCAGGACCGCGGCCAAGGCCAGAACGGCTGGCATAACAACCAGGACCGCGGCCAAGGCCAGAACGGCTGGCATAACAACCAGAATCGCGGCCAAGGCCAGAACGGCTGGCATAACAACCAGGACCGCGGCCAAGGCCAGGACCGGTGGCACAACAACCAGGATCGCGGCCGCGGCCAGGACCGCCAGTATTGATTCGTTTCCGTATTTCCGTAGCGCGTTTTGCCTCAACCTAAAAAGAAAGGAGTAACACGATGAAGTCCCTGCTGATCTCGACGTTGATTGCCGCCGTTACCCTGACCGCGTTCGCGCCGCTGGCCGAAGCCCATCCGCACAAGGTGTGCCGTTGGAGCATGCATCATCATCACCGCGACTGCCGCTGGGTGCGTTGAGCGGGCCATGCCCGCGGCCGTTAGGAGCGAAACACGCAACGACGGTTGAGCCGTAAAGCAAAGGGACCCGCGGGTCCCTTTGTCGTTTCATGCGCCGCGCCGGATCAGACGCCGCTCTTCAGCACCGCGCCGACCGCCTCGGCGACGGCGCCGACGTTCGCTTCGTTGAGTCCCGCCACGCACATGCGGCCCGAGCGCAGCAGATAGACGCCGTGCCGTTCGCGCAGCGCATCGACCTGCGCTTCGCTCAAGCCCGTGTAGCTGAACATGCCGCGCTGCTTCACATAACGCGACCAGTCTGCGTCGGGCGCCGCCGCGCACAAGCCTTCGTTCAGTGCCGCGCGCATCCTCGCTATGCGGCGGCACATGACGCCGAGCTCCTCCTCCCATTGCGCGCGCAGCGCGGGCGTGCCGAGCACGGTGGCCACGAGCTTCGCGCCGTGCACGGGCGGGCTGCTGTAGTTCGAGCGCACCGTGCCCGCCAATTGACCCAGCACGCGGCCGGCGGCTTCCGGGCTTTCGCAGATCACGCTGAGCGCGCCGACGCGCTCGCCGTACAGCGAAAAATTCTTCGAGAACGAATTGGCGACGAGCGCCGGAATGCCGCGGCGCGCGAGTTCGCGCGGCGCGAACGCGTCGGCGTCGAGACCGGCGCCGAACCCCTGGTAGGCCATGTCCACGAACGGCAGCAGGCCGCGCGCCTCGATCGCGTCGATCACCTTCAGCCATTGCGCTTCGTTCAGGTCGACGCCGGTCGGGTTATGGCAGCACGCGTGCAGCAGCACGATGCTGCGCGGCGGCAATGCGTCGATCGCGTGCAGCATCTCGTCGAACAGCAGGCCGCCGGTAGCGCGATCGTAATACGGATACTCGTTGACCTTGAGGCCCGCGCGCTCGAACACGAAACGGTGATTCTCCCAGCTCGGCGCGCTGATCCAGATCTGCGAATCGGGGAAATGATGCTTGAGGAAATCGGCGCCGACGCGCAGCGCGCCCGAGCCGCCGACCGTCTGCACGGTCGCGATGTTCGGCTGCGTGGCGCCGAACACGAGCGCCTGAGTAGCGGCGCGGTAGGCTTCCTGCCCCGCCATCGGCAAGTACGGGCGCGCGGCCTGCGCGTCCAGCACGGCTTCCGCTGCCTGCACGGCGCCGAGCACCGGCAGCTTGCCCGTTTCGTCGAAATAGATGCCGATGGTCAGGTTGACCTTCTGCGTGCGCGGGTCTTTCTGGAAATCCTCGTTGAGCGTCAGGATCGGATCGCCCGGGTAAGCCTGGATATGTTCGAACATGATGTGAAGGATGAGGGACTCGAAACTGGAAAGCGAAGCGCTGATTGTAGTCCGGTTCGCGGGCCGCGCGGCGCGGTTCTGCCCTAGCCCGCGCCGCGCGCATCGCGGTGTGACGCAATGCACCTTGCGTTCCTCGCGCCAATTTCTATGATGATGGTTCGGAGATGGCGTTTCGTGACTACTTTTAAGAGGAGGAAGGGTCATGCGGCTAACGGTTCGGATCAACGAGAACACCTCTGCCCCACGGCAGGCCTTTGCGGTACTTTGGCTCGATACGGACCGGCGTCTCTGGTCGCGCGAGGCGCATCAGGGCATCGACGATCTCCCCCCCTGGGGCACGCTCGAAAGCCTCGGCGGCGAAATCGCGCTGCACGGCGCGGGCAGCGAACGCACGCTGTGCCGCCTGCAGGGCTTGTCGTTCTCGGATTTGAGCCCGGGCCACGAGCACGGCATGGCCGAAGTCGGCCTCGGCCGCGTGCGCGGCGCATGGCGCGTGCAGGCCATCGACGCGAGCCAAGCCGCCCCCGAGCGCAGCGATTTCCCCTGCATCCATTCCTGATCGACGCGGCGGCGTAACGCGCCGCCGCCAATCCGTTACATTCTCCCGCACCCTACGTAACATCCCTTCAATCCGTAACGAAGGGACGCTTGCGAACGCTTGAAAC
>CAUPOD010000351.1:0-3686 GCA_963512745.1 uncultured Burkholderia sp.
CGTTCGATCAGCGCGGCCAGATGCGCGCGCCGCGCGTCGCCCTCGGCGCCCCCGATCACCTTCAGGCTGGCCGACACCGCATGCGCGACCGCGGGCGGCGCGGCCGTGGTGAAGATATAGGTGCGCGCGCGCTGAATCAGCCATTCGATCACGGTTTCGTGCGCGATCACGAATGCGCCGGCCACGCCCGCGGCCTTGCCGAGCGTGCCGACGTACACGAGCTGCGGTGAGCGCAGTCCGAGCGCGGCGGGTGCGCCGCGTCCTTGCGGGCCGAGCACGCCGAAGCCGTGCGCATCGTCGGTCACGAGCCACGCGCCATGTGCTTCGGCCAGCGCGAGCAGGCGTTCGAGCGGGGCGACGTCGCCGTCCATGCTGAACACGGTGTCGGTCACGATCAGCTTCGTGGGCGCCGTCGAGGCGGCGAGCTGCGCCGCCAGCGCTTCGGTGTCGCCGTGCGGGAACACGTGTACCTTCGCGCGCGACAGGCGCATGCCGTCGATCAGCGACGCGTGGTTCAGCGCATCGGAAAAAATCTCGGCGTCGCGGCCCGCGAGCGCGGTCAGCACGGCGAGGTTCGCCATGTAGCCGGTACTGAAGTACAGCGCGCGCGGCGCGTCGCTGAAGCCGCCCGAGAATGCGGCGAGTTCCTCTTCGAGCTGCGCATGCGCGCGCGAATGGCCGCCGAGCAGATGCGAGCCGCCGCTGCCCGAGCCATAGCGCCGCGCGCCTTCGGCAAAGGCCTCGATCAATTGCGGATGCGCGGCGAGGCCGAGGTAGTCGTTGCTCGCGAAGCCGACGATCTCGCGGCCGTCCACCGTCATGTGTGCGCTGCAGGCCGTATCGGCCGTGCGGCGCACGCGGCGCAGGCCGTGCGCGCCGACTTCGGCCAGTTCGCGTTCGAGCGCTTGCAGGAGCGGATTCATTGCGCGGCCTCCGCGAGCGTGGCGAGCAGTGTCTCGTGCGTGCGCGCGGCGAGCCAGTCGATTTCGTCGTCGCTGAGGATGTACGGCGGCATCAGATAGACCGTCGTGCCGATCGGCCGCAGCAGCAGTTCGCGTTCGAGCGCATTGGCGAAGAAGCGGCGCGAGAAGGTGCGCGCGGCATCGCCTTCGAGCGCGACGTCGAACGCGAACAATGTGCCGCGCTGGCGCATGTTGCGCACCAGCGGATGCGCGGCGATCGGCGCGAGCGCGGCCGCGAGCCGTTCGGATTTGCGGGCGTTTTCGGCGAGCACGTCGTCGCGCTCGAACAGGTCGAGCGTAGCGAGCGCCGCGCGGCACGCGAGCGGATTGCCCGTGTACGAGTGCGAGTGCAGGAAGCCGCGCGTGGTGTCGTCGTCGTAGAACGCGGCATAGATGTCGTCGCGCGTGAGCACGAGCGAGAGCGGCAGGTAGCCGCCGCTGATGCCCTTCGACAAACACAGGAAGTCCGGCCAGACGCCCGCTTGCTCGCACGCGAAGAACGTGCCGCTGCGCCCGCAGCCCACGGCGATCTCGTCGGCGATCAGATGCACGCCGTAGCGGTCGCACAGTTCGCGCAGGCCGCGCACGTAGGACGGGTCGTGCATCGCCATGCCCGCCGCGCATTGCACGAGCGGTTCGACGATCAGTGCCGCCAGATGGGCGGCGCGTTCCTCGAACAGGCGCTCGACGTCCGCGAGCGCGCGCGCGGCGACGTCGGCCGCGCTTTCGCCGGGGCCGGCCTGGCGCGCGTCAGGCGAGGCGACGACGTGCGCGGTGCGGATCAGCGGATCGTAGGCGTCCTTGAACAGCGCTACGTCGGTCACGCCGAGCGCGCCGATCGTTTCGCCGTGATAGCCGTTTGCCACGCATGCGAATTCGCGCTTCGCGTCGTAGCCGCGGTTGCGCCAGCTATGAAAGCTCATCTTGAGCGCGATCTCGACCGCGGAGGCGCCGTCCGACGCGAAAAAAACGTGGCCGAGCGTGTGCTGCGTGAGCGCCGCGAGCCGTTCGCCGAGCTCGATCGCGGGCAGGTGCGTGCAGCCGGCGAGCATCACGTGTTCGAGCGTGTCGAGCTGCTGCTTGAGCGCGGCGTTGATGTCGGGATTGGCATGGCCGAACAGATTGACCCACCACGAGCTGATCGCGTCGAGGTAGCGCTTGCCCGACGGCTCGTAGAGCCACGGGCCTTGGCCGCGGGCCACGGGCACCAGGGGCAGGCGCTCGTGGTGCTTCATCTGGGTGCAGGGGTGCCAGACCGCGCGCAGGCTGCGCGCGACCCAGTCGTCTTGGGCGGGAGCGTTCAAAGCGGGTATCGGTGAAACGAAATGGGGCTGAGATTAGCGCGTTCCGTGCGGCTTTGCACTGAGCGTTACAAAGCGCCGAGCCAAGCTGGGCATGGAGTTCGCGGGTTTTATGGACGGCTCGCGACGGTTTTTGTGCGTTGCCGTAAGAACGCGGCAGATGACGACGGCAAGATGTCGTCCCTTAGGTCCGCACAAACCTAGCGGCTCTATTGTTCGGCGCGGGCCGCTGCATTCGTTAATTCGAGACAAAACGCGTCCATCCCGGCCGGGCACGACGATCTGGACAGCGCTTTCACCTTATCGAGATCGGCGGTATCGAGCGTCGTATCGATATGACGCAGCACGAACGCCTTCAGCGGCGGATTGCGCTTAATCAGCTTGCCGAGTTGCGGCAGGGTCCGCCAGTGGTCCGCCAGTAATCGTGCGACGGCTTCGGAGTTGCCCTCTGCAATATCGCCGTCATCGCAGTGCCCGTACTTGGTGAACGCGAGATTGATCTTCGGCCAGCTGTCGAGGTGATCGACCATTGCGTCCGCCGCGGCCGCGTCGTGCTCCGAGCAAATTTCGGCGTGCGCCGGCAGCATCCACGCGAGCGCCGCGAGGCCAACCGCGACCACGAGAGGCATCGGGCGGCTCGCTCCCTTGTGCTGATTCATCCGTGTTCCCCCGCAGATTCCGGTTACGGTGGTGCCGCGATGCTGTTCGAGCCGATACGACGTTGTTATTACTGACCTCGACAGTCGTCAAGGCGTCTTGGCGCATCAGTTTGGTAATTGCGCCCATAGCATCATCGGACGTGCGAATGCACCCCATCGTCGGATGTTGAGGGCCAGGTAAATGCCGTGCATTCGCGCGGCCCGAATGCACTCCGATGCCGGAGTGCCCGGGCACTTCGAAGCGAACGATGCCGTGCAAGCCGTAAGGGCCGTTTGCAGAAGGGGTGTGAGGGTGAGGAACAGTGCGAGCCTGAGCGACATGGGTGCGCTCTACCCCTTGTATTTGTTAGCGCTCGCTTACGATTCCATCGACGTATCGCCATGCCCCATCCTCATCGAGAACAAACCGGCTGGTTTCATGCAGACGATGCGCGCGCCCGGCGATCTTGTAACGCGCCACGAATTCGACTTCGGCATGCCGCGCGTCGAGCGGCACATGGCGCCGGATCGTCAGGCCGAGCCAGCGCGTGGCGCCGTCGGCATCGACGCCGGCTTCGAGGTCGGGCGGGCACGTTTGCGGGTCCCAGGTCGCGCGCAGATACGGCGCGGCGCCGAGTACGTAGGCGCTATAGCGCGAGCGCATCAGTTCGAGCGCGTTCGGCGCGCGCTCGCCGCCGTCGATGAAGCGGCCGCAGCAGTCCGCATAGCGCGGCGCGGCGGCGTTCGGGCGGGCGGTTGGAGAGGCGCCGCCGCAAGGGCAGGCG
>CAUPOD010000352.1:0-3659 GCA_963512745.1 uncultured Burkholderia sp.
GGCTTATGATGCGGGACTTTCCCGCTTCCCCCGCATCGCCATGCCGAACCTCGATTTCACGCTGACCGGCGATTACGTCGAACTGCACAACCTGCTCAAACTGACCGGCCTCGCCGACAGCGGCGGCTCGGCCAAGATGCTCGTGGCCGGCGGCGCCGTCAAGGTGGACGGCGCCGTCGAAACGCGCAAGACGTGCAAGATCCGCGCGGGTCAGGCCGTGCTGTGCGGCGATACGCGCATCGCCGTGCACGGAACCTGAGCGCCATTGCCGTCGGCCGCACATGCGCGTGCGCCGCGCGGCGCGTCCGCATGCCGATCCTGATCGACAGCGCAGCCCGAAACAGCTAAGCTAGCCGGCTTTCATCAAGCTCACAGGGCGCCCTCTTTTCATGGGCGCCAACCCTATGCCGCACGCCGCTTCCGGCCGCTCGATCGCGCCGCCGCCCTCGCTTGCGGGCCATGCCGCCGACACCGTGCGGCTCGCCGCGCCCCTCGCCATCGCCCAGCTGTCGCAGATGGCGATGAGCGTTACCGACACCGTCCTGCTCGGCGCACTCGGACCGAACGCGATCGCCGCGGGCGGCCTGTCCGCCAACCTATTCTTCGTGATCGTGGCCGTGCTGCAAGGCGTGCTGACCTCGGTCAGCGTCAGCGTCGCGCACGCGCGCGGCGCGCAAGCCGAGCACGAGGTGCCGCAGATCTATTGGAGCGGGCTCGCGCTCGCGGTGCTGTTGTCGGTGCCGGCCATCGTCCTGCTCTCGCTGACCGAACCGCTGCTGCTCGCGCTCGGCGAATCGCCCTCGCTCGCGCATTCGGTCGGGCTCTACACGGGCGTGCTGCGCTTCGCGGCGCCGGGCAGCCTGATCGGCATCGGCCTGATGCGCGCGTTCCTGCCCGCGGTCGGCGCGGCGCGGCAGTTGCTCGGGATTTCGATCGTCAGCGTGGGCATCAACGCGGTGCTGAACTACGGGCTGATCCACGGCGCGTTCGGGTTGCCGCGGCTCGGCTTTCTGGGCTCCGCGACGGCTACCGCGATCACGGTCTGGCTCACCACGCTGACGCTGGCGCTGATGCTGCACGCGCGCCACAAGATGCGCCGTTTCGTGCGCTTCACGCGTCCGAGCGTGCCCGTGATGCGCGAGTTGGCCGGCATCGGCTGGCCCGTCGCGATCACGTACGGCGTCGAATCGACGTTGTTCCTCGCCACCGGCCTGACGGTCGGCGTACTCGGCGAAAGCGCGCTGGCCGCGCATCAGATCGCGCTGAACGTGGCCTCCGTGACCTTCATGGTGCCGCTCGGCATCGGCCAGGCCGCCAACGTGCGCATCGGCTACTGGACCGGCGCGGGACAGCCTCAAGCGGCGCGCCACGCGGGCTTCGTCGCGCTCGCGATCGGCATCGCGTTCATGGCGCTCGCGGGCATCGTGCTGATCGCGGCGCCGCATTCGATCATCGGCTTCTATCTGAAACTCGGCGATCCCGCCAATGCGCAGACGGTCAAGCTGGCCGCGTCGCTGCTCGCGATCGCGGCGGTGTTCCAAGTCGTGGACGGCATGCAGGTGGTCGGCGCGAACTGTCTGCGCGGCCTCAAGGACACGCGCATCCCGATGCTCGCGGCCACGTTCGGCTACTGGGGCATCGGCTTTCCGACCGGGTATTGGCTCGCGCTGCACACCGGGCTCGGCGTGCGCGGCTTATGGTGGGGGCTCGCGGCCGGCCTCGCGAGCGTGGCCGCGCTGATGACATGGCGCTTTCACCGCAAGAGCATGGCGCTCATCGAGGCCGCATCGCGCGCACCGCAGGCGGCCGGCAAGCTAGAAGAGGCTTGAACCCGGGGCCCGAACGGCGCCTCAGGCGCCCTGAGGCAGTTGCTCGGGCTTGAGTTCGACGAGCTTGTCGAGCGCGGCCTTGACGTCCATCGCATACTTTTCGAGGCGCTTTTCTTCGTCGGTGACGGCCGTGAAAGGCGGCACGCTGATCGGGTTGCCGTTTTCGTCGACGGCCACGAACACCATCAGGCAATCGGTGGTCTGGCGCAGCACGCCACCCTTCGGATCGCCCGCGTGCACAGACACGTGGATATGCATGCTCGTGCGTCCGGTCGCGACCACGCGCGCCTTGAGTTCGACGAGATTGCCGACCAGGATCGGCCGCTTGAAACGGATGTTGCCGACGCTGACCGTTACGCAATAGCGGCTCGACCAGACCGCTGCGCATGCATAGGCCGTCTCGTCGATCCACTTCATCAGCGAGCCGCCGTGCACTTTGCCGCCGAAGTTGACGGAGGTCGGCTCGGCCAGAAAACGGAACACGGTTTCGGCTCGATCGAGCGACTCGGTAGGCGCAGTGGGCATTTCGGCTCCGATGGGGAGAAATTGGCTGGCGGCCATTATACGTCCGGGGCCCTGCTCGCCAAGACACAGATGGCGGACCGCAGACGCGCGCTGCAGCGTTCGATCGCTACCGCGGGTGCTGCTCGCGGGGTGCCCTACTTGCGGAGGCTGATGCCCGTATCGATCGTGCCGTACATGTTCACGCCGCTCGATCCGGCCGCAGGCGCACCGCCTTGTGCGCACGCCGCGCACAACAGCGCGGCGCAACCGCATGCGATCAGGGTCAGAAGACGGCGGCGCACGGCCGACGCAGCCTTATACCGCCATGGCCGCGGTCAGCGGCGCATGGTGACGGTAATCGACGAGCTTGAAATCGGACGGCTCGACACGTTCGAGCCATTCCGGCTCGTAACGCCCCGTCTGCGCGTAGTCGGGCACGCGCGCATCGATCTCCAGACGCGGGCTCGGATACGGCTCGCGGCGCAACTGCTCCTGCAGCATCTCGAGCTGATTCTCGTAGATGTGCGCGTCGCCGATGAAATACGTGAACCAGCGCGGCGTATAGCCCGTCAGGCGTCCGACCAGCGCCAACAGCGCAGCGACCTCGGTCAGGTTGAACGGCGTGCCGAGGCCCACGTCGTTGCTGCGGATGTACAGGCACAGCGAGATCTCGCGCTTGGCCGGATTCGGCAAAAATTGATAGAGCAGATGGCAAGCCGGCAGCGCGATCGCATCGAGCGCGACGGGGTTCCACGCGTGGAACAGGATGCGGCGGCTCGACGGGTCGCGCATGATGGTGTCGAGACAGTCGCGCAGCTGGTCGATCGCCTTGTGCAGCAGTACCATCGGCACGCCGTCTTCCTCGAACGCGGTCACGATGCGGTAGCCGCGCGCAGCGGCGTCGGCGATCTGGGCCTCGGCCTGCGCGTCGAGCACTTTATAGCCGGGCCATTGCCGCCATTGCACGCCGTACACGTCGCCGAGATCGTCCTCGCCGCGGCGGTACGGGTTGTCGAGCCACGCCTGGTTCTGATTCGCGTTGGCGTCCCAGACCTTGCAGCCGAGCGCGCGGAATTCGGCCGCGCTGCGCGTCGCGCGCAGGAAGCCGACCAGCTCGCCGATCGCGGACTTGAACGCGAGCTTCTTGGTCGTCACGGCCGGGAAGCCTTCCTGCAGATCGAAGCGCAGCATCGCGCCGGGCATGCTGATGGTGCGGATGCCGGTGCGGTTGTCTTGCCAGCTGCCGGTGTCGAGGATGGTACGAACGAGATCGAGATACTGTTTCATGCGGGTTCCTTCGGCCGCGACTGCGGCCGTTCCCGCGGA
>CAUPOD010000353.1:0-3650 GCA_963512745.1 uncultured Burkholderia sp.
CGCCGTTGGGGCGATTGTGGAGTTAGACGGTCAGTTGGGGCATGAAGGTGCCGCGCGCATGCACGCGCCGTTATTCGATCGCGGCGAGCGCTAGCGCGAGCGGCGCGGCGCCGAGCGTCACGGCGCTGGCCGCGGCACCCTGAGTCAGAGAGGCGGCCAGCGCCTCGCGGCGATGCGCGCGGTCGCGCTGCCAGAACCCGAGCAGCAGCGTGAGCACGGCCACCGCGAGCAGCAGCGCCGCGGGCGTCCAGCGGCCGCGCATCAGCGCCGCCATACGACGACGCGCAAGGAGTCGGCGAACACGGACATGACGCACGGGAGGCCGCGAAGTGCGATAATTTTCAGCAAGTCGTGATTCCGCCGCCCGGCGGCCCAAGTCATGCACATTCTCGTTCCCGTCGCATTCGCCCTGATCATCGCCAGCATGGGCGCCGCGCTCTACTTCATGCTGACCGATCATGCGCGCACCAAACGCATGGTCTGGTCGCTCGCGACGCGCGTGGGACTGTCGATCTCGCTGTTCCTGTTCATCCTGTTCGCCAACTGGATGGGCTGGATCCACTCGACGGGCATTCCGATCGGGCGTTGACGCGGCCGCGCCGCGCCCGCCGCCCGACCGCCCTCACAGCCAGTACACGACCACGTAGAGCCCGAGCCACACCACGTCCACGAAGTGCCAGTACCACGCGGCCCCCTCGAATGCGAAATGCTGCTGCGGCGTGAAGTGCCCGCGGATCAAACGCACGAGCACGACGGCCAGCATCGTCGCGCCGAGCATCACGTGAAAGCCGTGGAAGCCCGTGAGCAGGAAAAAGGTCGAGCCGTAGACGCCCGACATGAGCGTGAGGTCGAGCCCGTTGTACGCATGGAAATATTCGAACGCCTGCATGCCGAGGAACGTGGCGCCGAGCACCAGGGTAGCGGCGAGCCACGCGATCGCCTGGCCGCGGTGATTGTCGCGCAGCGCGTGGTGCGACACGGTCAGGGTCGCACCCGACGACAACAGCAGCGCGGTATTGATGGTCGGAATCGGCCACGGCGTCATCGCCTTGAACGGCGCGGCCAGCGCGGCCGGCCCGAGGTTCGGCCAGACCGCCGTGAAGTCCGGCCAGATCAGCCGGTAATCTGGGCTGCCGAGTTCGCCGAGCGCGATCGCGCGCGCATAGAACAACGCGCCGAAGAATGCGCTGAAGAACATCACCTCGGAGAAGATGAACCAGCTCATGCTCCAGCGGAACGAGCGGTCGACTTGCGCGCCGTATTCGCCGGTTTCCGATTCGTCGATCGCCGCGCCGAACCAGTGATAGAGCGTGAACAGGAACCACCCGAGCCCGGCCAGCACGCCGAGCGGCGCCCAGCTCTTGCCGTTGATCCAAAACGCGAGCGAACCGAGCATGACCAGCAGCCCGAGCGACACGCTGAGCGGATACGGTGACGGGTGCGGCACGAAATACGGCGGCCGCTTGACTTCGCTATGAGCACTCATGCCTGACCTCCGCTTCCCACGCCCGGGTTGCCGCTGCCGTGCGCCACGTCACTCGACGTGCGGCGGCACTTCGAAAGTATGGAACGGCGCCGGGCTCGGCACCGTCCACTCGAGCCCCGTCGCGCCGTCCCACGGCCGCTCGCCGGCCGGCTTCACGCCCCAGCCGCGATACGTCGGGATCACGACCGCGAACAGGAAATAGACCTGCGCGAGACCGAAGCCGAACGCGCCGATCGTGGCGAGCTGATTGAAATCGGTGAACTGCGCCGAATAGTCGGCGACGCGCCGCGGCATGCCCGCGAGCCCCAGGAAATGCATGGGGAAGAACGCGACGTTGAAGAACAGCATCGAGGCCCAGAAATGGATCTGGCCGCGCCGCTCCGGATACATCCAGCCCGTCCATTTCGGCGCCCAGTAGTACCACCCCGCGAACAGCCCGAACAGCGAACCGGCGACGAGCACGTAATGGAAATGCGCGACCACGAAGTAGGTGCCGTGGTACTGGATGTCGAGCGGCGCCATCGCCAGCATCAGGCCCGTCAGGCCGCCGAACGTGAACACGAACAGGAAGCCGAGCGCGAACAGCATCGGCGTCTCGAAGGTCAGCGAGCCGCGCCACATCGTGGCGACCCAGTTGAACACCTTCACGCCCGTGGGCACCGCGATCAGCATGGTCGAATACATGAAGAACAGCTGCGCCGTGACGGCCATGCCCGTCACGAACATGTGGTGCGCCCAGACCATGAACGACAGCACCGCGATCGAGGTCGTCGCATAGACCATCGACGCATAGCCGAACAGCGGCTTGCGCGAGAACGCCGGGATCACCTGCGAGACGATGCCGAACGCGGGCAGGATCATGATGTAGACCTCGGGGTGCCCGAAGAACCAGAAGATGTGCTGGTACAGCACGGGATCGCCGCCGCCCGCGGCGTTGAAGAACGAGGTGCCGAAATGCCGGTCGAACAGCACCATCGTGATCGCGCCCGCGAGCACGGGCATCACGGCCACGAGCAGGAACGCGGTGATGAGCCAGGTCCACACGAACATCGGCATCTTCATGAGCGTCATGCCCGGCGCGCGCAAATTCAGGATGGTGACGATGATGTTGATGCCGCCCATGATCGACGATGCGCCCATCAGGTGGATCGCGAAGATCGTGAAGTCCATGCCCGGCCCCATCTGCACCGAGAGCGGCGCGTACAGGGTCCAGCCGGCCGCCGGCGCGCCGCCCGGCGTGAAGAACGACGCGATCAGCAGCACGCCCGCCACGGGCAGCAGCCAGAAGCTCAGGTTGTTCATGCGCGCGAAGGCCATGTCGGGCGCGCCGATCTGCAACGGGATCATCCAGTTCGCGAAACCGACGAAGGCCGGCATGATCGCGCCGAACACCATGACCAGGCCATGCATGGTGGTGAGCTGATTGAAGAATTCGGGACGCATGATCTGCAGGCCGGGCGTGAACAGCTCGGCGCGGATGCCGAGCGCCATCACGCCGCCCGACAGGAACATCACGAACGAAAACACCAGGTAGAGCTGGCCGATGTCCTTGTGGTTGGTCGCGAACAGCCAGCGCCGCCAGCCGTGGGGCGCGGCGTGCTCGTGGCCGCCGTGCGCGCGGTCGATTTGGTCGTGCCCGATGCTAGAAGACATCACACTCTCCTCAATCGAAACCTGAGGGGGTCCGCCTAGGAGGATCGCCTGCGGAACCACCTGAGCGAGCACATAGGATGCGCTCACCAGCCTTCGTCCAGCTTACCGCCGGCAAAACCCGCATCCGGCGCGTTCACCCCGCCGCGTGAATCTCCACGCGGCGCGCGGCCCGTGCGTCGTTGCCGCCCGTGATCGCCCGAGGTTTTTCCAGCACGATGCGGCCCGGCGCAAGGCCGGCCGCCTGTAACGCGTCGCGCACCGCGAGCGCGCGCTGCTTCGACAATGCGGCGTTGAGCGCGGCGCTGCCCGTCGCGTCGGTGAAACCGGATACGGCGAGGCTCGCCTGCGGGTGCGCCTGCGCATAGGCGAGCGCGGTGGCCAGCGCATCGTGCGCGTCGCCGGGCAACGCGCTCTTGCCGGTCGCGAAGTAGATCTCCACGGGCAACGCGGCAGCCGCGCCGCTCGCCGGGGTGCCCGAGGCGGCCGCATCGCCCGGCGCACCGGCAACGGC
>CAUPOD010000354.1:0-3646 GCA_963512745.1 uncultured Burkholderia sp.
GGCCTGAGGGGCCGTTACGCGCCGCGCGCGGGTTGGGTTTCGGCCGGGCGCAGGCGCACCGCGAGCTTGTCGAGCACGCCGTTCACGTACTTGTAGCCGTCCGAGCCGCCGAACGTCTTCGTCAGTTCGACCGCTTCGTTGATCACGACGCGGTACGGCGTTTCGATCTGGTGCGTGAGTTCGAACGTGGCCATCAGCAGCACCGCGCGTTCCACGGGCGACAGCTGGTCGAGCGGGCGGTCGAGGCAGGCGGTCAACGTCTCGGACAGCGTCTCGTGCTGCTTGATCACGCCGGACAGGATCGTGTCGAGCAGAGCCTTGTCGGCATTGTCGTAGCCGAGCGCGCCGCGCAGCTGCGCGTCGATCTCGCCCAGCGATGCGCCGGACAGCAACCACTGATAGAGGCCTTGCGTCGCCAGTTCGCGTGCTTGGCGGCGGGCGCTTTTCTTCATGCCTGATCCTCTTCGTCTTCTTCGTCGTCCACGTCGTCGCTCAGTTGGTCGAGCGTCATCGTGAGGTTGGCCATTTCGACGGCCACGCGCGCGGCGTCGCGGCCCTTTTCGGTCATGCGGGCGATCGCTTGCTCGTCGGTGTCGGTGGTCAGCACCGCGTTCGCGACCGGCGTGTTGAAATCGAGCGCGATGCGCGTGATGCCGGCGCCGCTTTCGTTCGACACGAGTTCGAAATGATAGGTCTCGCCGCGGATCACCGCGCCGAGCGCGATCAGCGCGTCGAACTGGCTGCTTTCGGCGAGTTTTTGCAGCGCGAGCGGGATCTCGAGCGCGCCGGGCACGGTGACCAGCAGCACGTCTTCGCCGGCCACGCCGAGGCGTTCGAGTTCCTCGACGCAGGCATCGGCCAGGCCGTTGCAGACGGTTTCGTTGAAACGCGCCTGGACGATGCCGATACGCAGGCCTTCGCCGTCGAGATTCGGTTGGTATTGTCCGATTTCCATGATCTATCCGTAGTAGGTGAGCGGGTAAGCGATTGGGCGGGATGCTTCAAATGCACGAAGCCGCGCCGCCCGGCATCGGCACGAAACCGGTGACCTCGAGCCCGTAGCCCGACATGCTGCCGAGCTTACGCGGATTCGCGAGCACCTGCATCTTGCCGACGCCGAGGTCGTGCAGGATCTGCGCGCCGATCCCGAAGGTCTTGAAATCGACGGGGCGGCGCTTGAGCACGGCCGCGCGTTCTTTCTCGTCGAGCGCCTTGAACAGATCGACGAGGTGTTCCTGGCTGTCGCCGCAATTGAGCAGCACGATCACGCCGTGGTCGCGCGCGGCGATTTCCTTCATGGCCGCGTCGAGCGTCCACGAGTGCGTGGTCACGCCGGTTTCGAGCAAGTCGAGCACCGACAGCGGCTCGTGCACGCGCACCGCGGTGTCGGTGTCGCACGTAGGCGTGCCGCGCACGAGCGCGATGTGCGGCGAGCCGCTCGGCTTGTCTTCGTAGAGCACGGCCCTGAACTCGCCGTGCGCGGTCTGCATGGTGCGCTCCGCGACGCGCGCGACGATCGATTCGGTCTGGCTGCGGTACTGGATCAGATCGGCGATCGTGCCGATCTTGAGGTTGTGCTCCTTCGCGAACTCGATCAGGTCCGGCAGGCGCGCCATGGTGCCGTCGTCCTTGATGATCTCGCAGATCACGGCGGCGGGCGTGAGGCCCGCCATCGCGGTCAGGTCGCAGCCCGCCTCGGTATGGCCCGCGCGCACGAGCACGCCGCCCGGCTGCGCCATGATCGGGAACACGTGGCCCGGCTGCACGATTTCGTCGGCGCGCACGTGCTTGGCGACGGCCGTTTTGATCGTATGCGCGCGGTCGGCGGCCGAGATGCCCGTGGTCACGCCTTCTGCCGCCTCGATGCTGACCGTGAACGCGGTGCCGTACTGCGTGCCGTTGCGGGCCGTCATCAGCGGCAGGTTCAGCTGCTTGCAGCGCTCCTGCGTGAGCGTCAGGCAGATCAGGCCGCGCCCGAAGCGCGCCATGAAGTTGATGGCTTCGGGCGTGACGAAATCGGCGGCGAGCACGAGATCGCCTTCGTTTTCACGGTCTTCTTCGTCAACCAGAATCACCATCCGGCCGGCTTTCAGTTCGGCGATGATTTCAGGCGTGGAGGCGAGCGTCATAGGAGGTAGGAAGCGGGGAAAGCCGTTATTTTACGCCACGCGCGGCACCCCGGGCTCGGGTGCCGCGCGCGGGGCGCCGGAAGCGCCGCGTTAGACGCTCTGATACAGCAGTACCGCGTTGAGCGCGAGCACGAGCGCCGTCGCGGCCACGGCGACCGCCTGCGTCAGGCGCCCGTTGGCGAATTCGCCCATCAGGTCGCGGCGGCGCGTGAGCAGCAGCAGCGTGATCATCGGAATCGGCAGCGCGAACGAGAGCACCACCTGGCTGATAATCAGCGTCTTGGTCGGATCGATACCGCAGGCGACGATGGCGAACGCGGGCGTCATCACGACCAGACGCCGTACCCAGACCGGAATCCGGAAGCCGACGAAGCCCTGCATGATCAATTGCCCGGCCAGCGTGCCGACCACCGAACTCGAAATGCCCGAGCACAGCAGCGAGATCAGGAACACGGCGGCCGCGCCCGCGCCGAGCAGCGGCGTCAGCGTGCGGTAGGCCGATTCGATCTCGGCGACTTCCGGGTGGCCTTGATGGAACGCGGCGCTTGCCATGATCACCATCGCCATGTTGACGAGGCCGGCGATCAGCAGCGCGGCCACCACCTCGCGGTTCGAGAAGCGCAGCACGGTGCGCCGCTCGCGCGCGTCGCGCGCGGGGCTGCGGTTTTGCGTGAGGCCCGAATGCAGGTAGATCGCGTGCGGCATCACGGTCGCGCCGACGATGCCCACGGCGATCGTCAGCGCGGCCTGGTTCGGCAGCATCGGCCGCACCGAGTGCAGCCCGACCTGGGCCCAGTCCACGGGCGCGATAGACAGCTCGATCAGGTAGCACAGGCCGATCGCGGCGACCAGCGCGCCGATCAGCAGCTCCATCGGCCGGTAGCCGCGCCGGTCGAGCTGCAGCAGCGCGAGCGTGATCAATGCAGTGACGACCATGCCGACCAGCAGCGGCAGCTTGAACAGCAGCGCGAGGCCGAGCGCGCCGCCGAGAAACTCGGCGAGATCGGTGGCCATCGCAGCGATCTCGCTGACGATCCACATCGCATACACGGCCGGGCGCGGATACTGCTCGCGGCACAGCTCGGCCAGGTTGCGGCCCGTGACGATGCCGAGCTTGGCCGACAGCGCCTGGAACAGCATCGCGATCAAATTGGCGAGCAGCACGACCCACAGCAGCGTGTAGCCGAATTGCGCGCCGGCCTGGATGTTGGTCGCGAAATTGCCCGGATCGATATAGGCGATCGACGCGATCACGGCCGGACCGGCGAATAGCAGCGCCGTGCGCGGCCCGCGCAGGCGTCCCTCGAGCACGGCGCGAATCGCCGTATTGGTGCGGCTGGTCAGGGAGGCCGGGCGGCCGGGGCTGGTGCTGTTCATGAAACGGAATCGGGCAGGGGGCGGTCGCGGATGGGGCGCCGCGCGACGTTTGGCGGCCTGCGGCGCGGTTCCTCGACGCGGCTGCGCAAAGGCGCTTGCAGTATAATTGAAACGCGTTCGCGGCACCGTTCTGGTGCCGT
>CAUPOD010000355.1:0-3624 GCA_963512745.1 uncultured Burkholderia sp.
TGTTATTTTTTATATTCATAATAACTATCAACCGGGGCAAGGTCGGGGGTTTTGGGGGTTTTTGTATTGGGCTGGGGGGGGGCGCCGGGGGGCGCGGCGCGAGGGGGGGGGTAAAAACCGAAGGCTAGTTCAAGCTTGAGAGGGTACGGTGGGGATATCGGCCTACGGTTGCCTCCGGCCGATACCCCCATCCTCCCAAGCTCGACCTTGCCCTTGGTTTTCCCGCAAAATCAAAACCCGACCACCAAATGCATCAAACCCAGCCCATCACCCCGCGCGGCCGCCCGCGGCCGCAATCATTCCGTTGTGCCGCAGCAGCGCATCGATATTCGGCTCGCGCCTGCGGAACGCCTTGAACGAATCCATCGCCGGCCGGCTGCCGCCCACCTCGAGAATCTCGCGCCGGTAACGCGCGCCCGTGCCCGCGTCGAGCACGCTGCGGCCCGCCCCCTGCGCGGCTTCCTCGAACGCCGCATAGGCGTCCGCCGACAACACCTCCGCCCACTTGTAGCTGTAATAGCCGGCCGCGTAACCGCCCGCGAAGATATGGCTGAACGTGTTGATCCAGCGCGAGAACGGCGACTGCGGCACCACGTGGAAGCGTTCGTTGACCTCGCGCGCGAAGTCGTTGGCATCGACCGTGCCCGCCTCGATATGCAGCTGCATATCGACCATCGACAACACGATCTGGCGCAGCGTGCCGAGCCCGCTCTGGAAATTTTTCGCGGCCAGCATCTTGTCGAACAGCGCGCGCGGCAGCGGCGCGCCCGTTTCGGCATGCGCGCTCATCGCGCTCAGCACGTCCCATTCCCAGCAGAAATTCTCCATGAACTGCGACGGCAGTTCGACCGCATCCCACTCCACGCCGTTGATGCCCGACACGTCCGCTTCCTCGACGCGCGTGAGCATGTGATGGAGCCCGTGCCCGAACTCGTGGAACAGCGTGATCACCTCGTCGTGCGTGAAGCACGCGGGCTTGCCGCCGATCGGCGCCGTGAAGTTGCAGACCAGATAGGCCACCGGCGTCTGCAGCACGCCGTCGCGCTTGACGCGCGAGCGCGCATTGTCCATCCACGCGCCGCCGCGCTTGCCGTCGCGCGCGTACGGGTCGAGATAGAACTGCGCGACCAGCGTGCCGTCCTGATTCTCGATGCGGAAGAAACGCACGTCCGGATGCCAGACGGGAGCCGTGTCGGGCTTGATGCGCACGCCGAACAACGTCTCGGCGACGCTGAACAAGCCTTTCAGCACGGCCGGTTCCGGGAAGTATTGCTTGACCTCGTTTTCCGAGAACGCATAGCGCTGCTGGCGCAGCTTCTCGGACGCATAGGCGACGTCCCACGGTTCGAGCTGGCTCAGGCCGAGCTCCTGCTTCGCGAACGCGCGCAGCTCGTCCCAATCCTGCTCGCCGTACGGGCGCGCGCGCACCGCGAGATCTTCCAGGAACGCGATTACTTGCTGCGGCGACTGCGCCATCTTCGGCGCGAGCGAAACCTCGGCGAAGTTCGCGTATCCGAGCATGTCCGCTTCCTCGCGGCGCAGTTTCAGCTGTTCGCGGATGTTGGCGGTGTTGTCCCAGTCCGCGTCGCCGTTGCCGTATTGCGGACCCAGTTCCGACGCGCGCGTCACGTAGGCGCGGTACAGCGTTTCGCGCATCGCGCGGTTGTCCGAATACTGGAGCACCGGGAAATACGACGGGAAGTGCAGCGTGAATTTCCAGCCGTCGCGGCCTTCCTTGTGCGCGGCCTCGCGCGCCGCTTCGCGCGCGTCTTCGGGCAGGCCCGCGAGTTCGTCCGCGCTCGTGGCGTAGAACGCATAGGTGTTGGTCGCGTCGAGCACGTGATCCGAGAACGACTTCGACAGTTCGGCCTGCTGCTCCTGCAGTTCCGCGAAGCGCGGCTTGTCCGCTTCCGACAGCTCGGCGCCCGACAGGCGGAAGTCGCGCAGCGCGTTGTCGAGAATCTTGCGGCGCTCGGCCGACAGTCCCGCGAACGCGTCGCTCGCGACGATCGCCTTGTATTTTTCGTAGAGCGCGAGGTTCTGCCCGACGCTGGTCCAGAACTCGGTCATGCGCGGCAGGTTCTCGCCATAGACGGCGCGCAGTTCCGGCGTATCGGCGACCGCGTTCAGGTGGCCGATCGCGCCCCAGGCGCGGCCGAGCGGCTCGGTTTCGCGCTCGACGGCGACCACGATGTCGTCCCAGGTCGCGGGCGTGGCTGGCGCAGACGCACGGTCCACGGCCGCTTGCGCGCGTGCGAGCAGCGTGTCGAGCGCGGGCGTCACGTGTTCGGGGCGGATCTCGTCGAAGCGCGTGAGACCGGAGAAATCGAGCAGCGGATTGGCTTGGTCGGACATGGAAGTTCCTGGCGAAAGCAAGAAGGAAAGCGCGCGCCCGCACGGGACGCCGCCGCATATTCACATATTATTGGGCCGCCCGAGCGCTTTACAACCGGGCGCCCCGGGCGGCTTGCCCAAGTCGCCGCCGAAGCGGCCCAGCGCCCGATATCAGGCAGCGATTCCCGCCGCGCGTTCGGCCGCTTCGAGCGTGTTGACCAGCAGCATCGTGATCGTCATCGGGCCGACCCCGCCCGGCACGGGCGTGATATGGCCCGCGACCTCGGCGACACCCGCGAAATCGACGTCGCCGCACAGCTTGCCCGCGTCGTTGCGGTTCATGCCGACATCGATCACGGTCGCGCCGGGCTTGACCATGTCGGCCGTCAGCACGTCGCGTTTGCCGACCGCGGCAACCACGATGTCGGCTGCGCGCGTGTGCGCGGCCAGATCGCGCGTCTTGCTATGGCAGATCGTGACCGTCGCGCCCGCGTCGAGCAGCAGCAGCGCCATCGGCTTGCCGACGATGTTCGAGCGTCCGATCACCACTGCGTTCGCGCCTTGCAGCGGAATCTTGTAGGCCTCGAGCATCTTCATCACGCCGTACGGCGTGCACGGGCGGAACAGCGGCTTGCCGGTCAGCAGCGCGCCGGCATTGGCGATATGGAAGCCGTCCACGTCCTTCTCGGGCGCGATGGCTTCGAGCACCTTGTGGCTGTCGATGTGCGCGGGCAGCGGCAGTTGCACGAGAATGCCGTGGATGCTCGGGTCGCGGTTCAGTTCGTCGATGCGCGCGAGCAGTTCGGCCTCGCCGAGCGTGGCCGGATACGTGTCCTTGAGCGAATGGAAGCCGCAGTCCTCGCACGCTTTGATCTTGTTGCGCACGTACACCTGGCTCGCCGGATCCTCGCCGACCAGGATCACGGCCAGGCCGGGCGTGTGGCCGCGCGCCGTCAAGGCGGCGGCGCGTTGGGCGGCCTCGCCGCGCAGGGTTTTGGAAAGTGCGTTGCCGTCGATCAGGGTCGCTGTCATGGTGGGATTTCGCTGGGCGGACTAGAAATGGAATGCGGAAAGGCTAGCGCGGCCGTCGTGGGCCGCCGGCCCGGACGCCAGGCATCGGGAGCCGGGCATCCGCGCATGTCGTCGGGAAGCTGGAATTATATCGTCGGCACGCGCCGCGGCGCCCTCGGCAGCGCGATGCGAAGCACGCGGGCGAAGCATGCCGCCCGCTAGCTGTCCGGCGCATGCGTACGCCGAACCCGTCTCTCGGGGCGCGCCGTTCGCATCGGG
>CAUPOD010000356.1:0-3616 GCA_963512745.1 uncultured Burkholderia sp.
CCTCGATCAGCGTATCGAACGCCTTCTCCGCGCTCAGCCGCCCGACCGCGAGAAACACGGGCGGCGCATCGCGCCGGTACGCCAAGCGGTCCTCGAGCGCATGCTCGGACGACCACGAGCCCGGCATCGCGACGGCCTGGCACGGAATGAAAATCTTCTCCCGGCGCGCGCCCAGCGACATCAAATAATCGCGGCTGCGCTCGCCGAAGCCGAAATAGCCGTTGCACAGCGAAAAGAACACGCGCTTCGGAATCGACGTGATCAGCCGGCGCGGCCGGTCGAACCCGGTCGAATCGCAGAACACGCCGCGCCGCTTGCCCGTCAGGATGCATGCCGCGAGCATCGCCCAGTATTCTGGCCGGTGATAGCCGGGCAGCACGACGACTTTCGACTTCGAGCGCAGCACTTCCCACGTGAGCCGCGCCGTCATGCGCCACGTGGGCACGTCCTCGTAGCAGCCGTCGAACAGCTTGTGCATGGGATAGCGGTGGTACGAGTAGTCGACGTCGGAAAAACCGAGCCGCGCATGCTCGGTGTCGGCGATCTGCACCACTGAATAGCGGATTGCGCCGGCCGCCGACTGCGCGTGCAGCGCGGACAGCACGACGCCCTTGTGGCGCGACCAGACGACGTTATGGAAGATCGTGACTTGGGGGTTCATGACGGATGATGTCCTCGCGGTCGCTAGCGGTTACTCGTGTGGGCGTGCAATCAGGCGGCCATTCAGGCGGGCAACGGCGCGCCGAGCTGCGCATACGGCGTGCGCAGAAAATCCCGGTAGGTCTGCGCGATGCCCTCCTCCAACCCGATGAGCGCGCGCCAGCCCAGTTCCGCGAGCCGCGACACGTCGAGCAGCTTGCGCGCCGTGCCGTCGGGCTTCGCCGTGTCGAACACGATCTCGCCCTCGAAGCCGACGATGCCGCACACGCACCGGGCCAGCTCCGCGATCGGCAGGTCGTGCCCGACGCCGACGTTGAACACGCCGTCGCGCACTTCGCGTTCGAGCACGAAGCGCGTCGCCTCCGCGAGGTCGTCCACGTGCAGGAACTCGCGCCGCGGCTGGCCCGTGCCCCACACCGTCAGGGCCGCGTCGCCGCGCAGCTTCGCCTCGTGCGCCTTGCGGATCAATGCGGGCAGCACGTGGCTGCTGGACAGGTCGTAGTTGTCGTTCGGGCCGTACAGGTTGGTCGGCATCAGCGCGACGTAGCGCGTGCCGTACTGGCGGTTGTACGCATCGCACATCGTCAACCCCGCTATCTTCGCGATCGCGTACGGCGCGTTGGTCGGTTCGAGCGCCGACGTGAGCAGATAATTTTCCTGGATCGGCTGCGGGCAGGCTTTCGGATAGATGCACGAGGAGCCGAAGAACACGAGCTGCTCGACCCCGCCGCGATACGCGGCATCGATAACGTGGGTCTCGATGGCAAGATTGTCGTAGATGAACGACGCGGGCTGCGACGCGTTCGCGAGAATGCCGCCCACGCGCGCGGCCGCTAGCAGTACGACGTCCACCTGTTCGGTCTCGAAGAAGCGCTGCACCGCGCGCTGATCCGCGAGATCCAGCTGGCGCCGCGTGCGCAGGATCAGGTTGCGATAGCCGCCCGCCGCGAGTGCGCGGACGAGCGCCGAGCCCACCATGCCGCGGTGGCCTGCCACGAAAATGCGTGCGTTCTGGTTCATGGCGTCTACTCGTGATGTTCGAGCGTCTTGAAACCGGCCAGCGTGACGAGCGCGTCGCGCCGGGCGATCTGGTAGTCCGAACGCACCATCTCCTTGACGAGTGCGGCAAGCGTCGTCTTCGGCGCCCAGCCTAGCTTCTCGCGTGCCTTGCTCGGGTCGCCGAGCAGCGTCTCGACCTCGGTCGGCCGGAAGTAGCGCGGATCGACGCGCACGATCACGTCGCCGGGCGACACGCGCGTCTCGCGCCCCTCGACGCGCTCGACCACGCCGACTTCGTCAACGCCTTCTCCTTCGAAGCGCACGGCGATGCCCAGCTCCGCGGCCGCCATCTGCACGAACTCGCGCACGCTGTACTGGACGCCCGTCGCGATTACAAAGTCCTCCGGCTGCCCCCACGGCTGCTGCAGCATCAGCCACTGCATCTCCACGTAATCGCGCGCATGGCCCCAGTCGCGCAGCGCGGACAAGTTGCCGAGATACAGCACGTCCTGCACGCCGACCGCGATCCGTGAAATCGCGCGCGTGATCTTGCGCGTGACGAACGTCTCGCCGCGCACCGGCGATTCGTGATTGAACAGGATCCCGTTGCACGCATAGAGCCCGTACGCCTCGCGGTAATTGACCGTGGTCCAGTACGCGAACAGCTTCGCGACCGCATACGGGCTGCGCGGATAGAACGGCGTCGTCTCGCGCTGCGGCACCTCCTGTACGAGCCCATACAGTTCCGACGTGGACGCCTGGTAGAACCGCGTTTTCTTGCCGAGCCCGAGCGTGCGGATGGCTTCGAGGATGCGCAGCGCGCCGAGCCCGTCCGCGTTCGCCGTGTACTCCGGCTCGTCGAACGACACCGCGACGTGACTCTGCGCGGCGAGGTTGTAGATCTCGTCGGGCTCCACGCGCTGAATCACGCGCAGCATGCTCGACGAATCGACGAGGTCGCCGTAGTGCAGAAACAGGCGCTGGTCGGGATCGTGCGGATCGTGATACAGGTGATCGATGCGATCCGTATTGAACAGCGACGAGCGGCGCTTCACGCCGTGCACCTCGTAGCCCTTGTCGAGCAGCAGCTCGGCGAGATAGGAACCGTCCTGGCCGGTGATGCCGGTAATCAACGCAACCTTGCGACTCATCGTGTGCTCTCCTTCGGTGAATAGGGCAACGGCCGGAGCGACCGCGCGCAGGCCGGCCCCGGCGGCTGCGCGCGGGGCCGGCGGCTTTCACTCCGCGATCCCGTCGTAGCTGTAGTAACCGCCCCGATAGCGGCCCGGCAGCGTGCCTTGCGGCACATCGGTCAACAGCACGCCCTTGAGCGGCACGCCGCCGTTGCGCAGACGCTTGACGGCCTCGGCAATCTCATCGATCGAGTGGCGGCCGTGCCGGATCACGAGCAGCGTGGTGCCCGCGAGCTTGCCGATCAGCGTCGAATCGGTCACGGCGAGCACGGGCGGCGTATCGATCAGCACGAGGTCGTAGCGCGTGCGCATCTCGTCGAGCAGCGCCTTGAAGCGGTCGTTCATGAGCAGTTCCGACGGATGCCCGGGCAGCGTGCCCTTGGGCAGCACGTCGAGGTTCGGCAGCACCGCGTACTGGATCGCGCTGTTGGGATCGGCGCCGCACAGCACCTGCGACAAGCCGGGCTGATGCGGGATGCCGAAATGCGAATGGATGTCGCCGCGCCGCATGTCGCCGTCGATCAGCAGCACGCGCTTGCCGGACGACGCCACGAGCGTGGCGAGGTTCACCGACAGGAACGACTTGCCCGCGTCGGGCCGCGAGCCCGTGAGCATCACGACGTTGTTGCGCGCGTCGCCGAGCGCGAGCTGCAGCGTCGTGCGCACGCCCCGCCCCCCCTCGACGGGCGACGCGCCCCGCCACATCGCCGCGAGCACCTTCGGCCCCCCCCCCCCCCCCCATACCTTCAGCAGCATCCCCACCA
>CAUPOD010000357.1:0-3603 GCA_963512745.1 uncultured Burkholderia sp.
CCGCAGCAGAGCGAGGGCGCGCGGCGGCTGCTCGCGGCCGCCGAGCAAGGCTCGCGCGTGGACAAGCGCCTGTGGACCGAAATCGCCAAGCTCACCGGCGCGCGCGCGAACACCACGGCGCTGGTCGGCACGCCGGAGCAAGTCGCCGACGCCCTGCTCGATTACTACGATCTCGGCGTGACCACCTTCCTGATTCGCGGCTTCGATCCGCTCGAGGACGCGACCGACTACGGCCGCGAACTGATCCCGCGCGTGCGGGCCGCCGTCGCGGCGCGCGAGGCCACGCGCAAAGCCGCCTGACGCCGTCCGTCGTCGCCGCCTCCGCAACCGTCACTGCCCACGAGCCTATGTCCACCGTTCTGCCCCTCGCGCCCCGCACACCGTCCGGGCTGCTGCTGAACCCGGAACCGCAACGGAAATTCTGGTTCGACGAACCGGCGCCGCGTACCAGCGTCGCGGCCGAGCGCCGGCATCGCCAAGAACGCTTGGCCGGCGCGTTCCGCCTGTTCGCGCGCCACGGCTTCGACCAGGGGCTGGCCGGCCATATCACCGCGCGCGATCCCGAGTTGACCGATCATTTCTGGGTCAATCCGTTCGGCCTCCATTTCGCGCGCATCAAGGTCTCCGATCTGCTGCTGGTCAATCGGCACGGCGAGATCGTGGTCGGCGACGCGCCGCTGAACCAGGCCGCGTTCGCGATCCATGCCGCGATCCACGAGGCGCATCCCGACGTGCTGGCCGCTGCCCATACGCATTCGGTTTACGGCAAGGCGTGGTCCACGCTCGGGCGCCCGCTCGATCCGTTGTCGCAGGATGCCTGCTCGTTCTACGAAGACCACGCGCTGTTCGACGACTTCACGGGCGTGGTGCTCGAAAACAGCGAGGGCGAGCGTATCGCCGAAGCGCTGCGCAAGCCGGACGGCAGCGCCTACAAGGGCGCGATCCTGCGCAACCACGGCATCCTGACCGCCGGGCCGAGCGTCGAGGCCGCGGCGTGGTGGTACATCGCGCTCGACAACGCCGCGCACACGCAGTTGCTCGCCGAAGCGGCCGGGACGCCCAAGCCGATCGACGCGGCCACGGCGCGCCGGACGCACGCGACCGTCGGGCGCCCGGAAGGCGCGCTGTTCGCATTCGAGAGCCTGTTCGCGAGCCTTGTCGCGGCCGAACCCGATCTGCTCGACTGAGCGCGTCGTTCGAGCGCTGCGTATCGCCCCGCTTCCCCCTATCCGCCGGAGACCTAACCATGAAAAAAATTCAAGATTCCTTGGCGCCGATCGGCACCGACGACAAACGCCGCAAGCTGCTGCGCGCGGCCGGCGCGGCCGCGCTCGCCGCGCCGCTCATCACGCTGGGCCGCAAGTCGTGGTCCGCGCAGCCGCTCAAACCATTGACCTTCGCCTGGAATCAAGGCGCGTTCTGCCTCACGCCGATCGTGGTCGCGAAGGATGCCGGCTTCTTCGAGAAGAACGGCCTCGACGTGAATTTCATCAACTACAGCGGCTCGACCGATCAGCTGCTGCAGGCGATCTCCACCGGCAAGGCCGATGCGGGGGTCGGCATGATCCACCGCTGGCTCAAGCCGCTCGAAACGGGCTTCGACGTCAAGATCGTCAGCAGCGTGCACGGCGGCTGCGTGCGTCTGGTCGGCGTGAAGAACGCGGGCGCAGTCTCGCTCGCTTCGCTAAAGGGCAAGACCGTCGGCGTCAGCGATCTCGGCTCGCCGGGCAAGCATTTCTTCGCGATCCTGCTGCAGCAGCACGGCATCGATCCCGACCGCGACGTGACCTGGCGCCAGTATCCGGCGGACCTGCTCGGCATCGCGGCGGACAAGGGCGAGATCCAGGCGATCGCGGACGGCGATCCGAATCTGTTCCTGCTCGAAAAGGAAAAGCCCGGCTATTACACGCACTTGGCCAGCAACCTCTCGGACCAGTACGCGCACAAGGTCTGCTGCGTGATCGGCGTGCGCGGCTCGCTCGTGCGCGACGACCGGCCGACGGCCGCTGCGCTGGCCCGCTCGTTGATCCAGGCCACCGACTACACGCGCGAGAATCCGAACGAGTCGGCGCGCATCTTCGCGAAGTACACGCCCAAGTTCAAGGTCGAGGATCTGCAAGCGCTCTACTCGACGCTGACCTACGACCATCACCCGACCAGCGTGGACCTGCAGCAGGAAATCGCCTTCTATGCGGACGACTTCAAGCGGCTCGGCGTGCTCAAGCAGAGCACCGATTCGCAGCGCTTCGCCTCGGCGGTGTACACCAACGTCCTGGGATAACGCCATGTCCACGCTCGATTCGGCAAACGCAACACTGGATGCCGGCGCTGCCGCCCAACGCCCGGACGTCGCGCGACAGCGCCGGCGCGGCGCACCCGTGTGGTTCGCGGGCCTCGTCGCCGCACTCGCCTGGGGCGCGTTCGGCACGCTCACGCTGACGCGCGTGTGGCCCAATAAACCCGTCGGCTTCTCGGACTGGGCATTCACCGACGAACTCGGCGCCGGCGTGCTCGTCGTCGCCGCGCTGCTCGCCATCGCAAGCGTGGCCCTCCCCGCGCTCGAGCATGCCGAACGCGCGCCCTCGGCCGTTCGTGCGGCCCAGCGCCTGCGGCGCGCGGGGCCGTGGCTCGTCGTGTTGCCGCTGGCGCTCGGCGCGTGGGAAGCGCTAACCGCGAAAACCGCCATCCTGCCGACCCCGTTCTTCGGGCCGCCGCAAGCGCTGATCGAGGTCTATCACGACGACTGGCCGCGCCTGCTGGACAGTGCCGCGCATTCGCTCGGGCTGCTCGGCATCGGCTTCCTCTATGGCGCCGCAACCGGCTTCCTGATCGGCGTATCGATCGGCTGGTCGCGCGCGATCGGCTACTGGGTGCATCCCGTGCTGCGCCTGATCGGGCCGATTCCGGCTACGGCGCTGCTGCCGCTCGCGTTCTTCATTTTTCCGTCTAGCTACGCCGCAGCCGTGTTCCTAATCGCCCTCGCCACGGGCTTCCCGGTCGCCGTCCTGACTTGGTCGGGCGTCGCGGGCGTGAACAAAGCCTATTACGACGTCGCACGCACGCTCGGTGCGAGCCCGCGCTTTCTCGTGCTGCGCGTCGCCATTCCGGCCGCGCTGCCGCAGGTTTTCGTGGGTCTGTTCATGTCCTTCGGCGCATCGTTCACCGTGCTCGTCACCGCCGAGATGATGGGCGTCAAATCCGGACTCGGCTGGTACCTGACGTGGGCGCAAGGTTACGCCGCCTACGCGAACATGTATGCCGCGCTGCTCGTCATGGCAGTGCTGTTCTCCGGACTCATCACGCTGCTGTTTGCCGTGCGCGACCGTGCGCTGGTATGGCAGAAGGGCACCGTCAAATGGTAGATCTCGCACTCGCGCCGCCCGGCGATGCCGCTTTCGTTGCGAACCACGCCGGCGCAGCCGGCACGGATACGAGCGCGGGCGCGCGCATCGAAGCGCGTGCGGTCAGCCATTGGTTCGACACGCCCAAGGGGTCGCTGGCGGTCCTGGACAACGTGACGCTGTCGGTCGCGCCAGGCGAATTCGTCGCGCTGCTCGGCCCCAGCGGCTGCGGAAAATAGACCCTGCTGCGCCACGTGGCCGG
>CAUPOD010000358.1:0-3602 GCA_963512745.1 uncultured Burkholderia sp.
CGCGTTAGGCAGCCCCGTTGCGGCGCGCGCCCGAGACCGCGCCCGGTCAGGCGGGGTGTTTCACCCCGCGCTGGCGCACGGCTTCGTACAGGCAGATCCCGCTTGCGACCGAGACGTTCAGGCTCTCGACGCTGCCCGCCATCGGCAGATGCATGACCTCGTCGCACGTCTCCCGCGTGAGGCGGCGCATGCCTTCGCCTTCCGCGCCCATCACGAGCGCGACGGGGCCGTCGAGCTTCGTTTCGTAGAGGCTCTTGGGCGCGTCGTCGGCGGTGCCGATCACCCAGACGCCGGCTTCCTTGAGTTCGCGCAGCGCGCGCGCGAGGTTCGTGACGGTGATGTACGGCACGGTGTCGGCCGCGCCGCTGGCCACCTTCGCGGCCGTGGCGGTCAAGCCCACGGCGCGGTCGCGCGGGGCGATGATCGCGTTTGCGCCGGCCGCGTCGGCCACGCGCAGGCACGCGCCGAGATTGTGCGGATCGGTCACGCCGTCGAGCACGAGCAGCAGCGCCGGACCTTCGATGCCGTCGAGCAGCTCGGACAGATTCTGCGCGAGCGGCATGTCCTCGACGCGTGCGACGACGCCTTGATGGCGGTCGGTGCGCGCGAGACCCCAGAGGCGCGTCTCGTCGGCGGCGATCAGGCGCACGCCGGCCTCCTTGGCCGTGTGCAGAAAGTCCTTCATGCGGCGATCCTGGCGCGCCGCGTCGTACAGCACTTCGGCGACCGTCGCTGCATCGTGCCGCATACGCGCGGTCACGGCGTGGAAACCATAGAGAACTTTCAAGCGGGACATAGGGCTCACAACCTTACTAGTGGCGGCCGCGGGGCTGGGGGTTTGTATTTTCTAAGGGTTAAAATAACCGCGCCGCATGCCGGGCCGGGGGCCCGCGCAGGCGGCGCTGACGCTCAACTTACCCGGCGCCGCCTATCGTGCCTCGACGGGCGGCGCCGTTGGACGTCTTAGTACTTTTTGCGCGCGCGCGTTTTCTTCGCGGCGGGCTTGGGCGCGGGCGCCGCGCCGCCTTTCTTGTGCGGCGGACGCGCTTCCTTCGCGGCAACCTTGGCCTTCGGCGCGTCCTCTACGGCCTTCTTGCGGCGCGAGGGCGCCGGTTCGGCCGCGACAGCCGTACGCGCACGCGAACCGCCTTCGGCGCTCGGCACGGGCGCCGGGGAGGCCGCATGCGGACGCGGCGCCTTGACCGGCGTATCGCGCACGAGGCGGAACTCGATCTTGCGCGCATCGAGGTCGACGCGGCTCACCTGCACGCGCACGCGGTCCCCGAGCCGGTAGCGGATGCCCGTGCGCTCGCCGCGCAGTTCGTTCTTGATCTCGTCGTACTGGAAGTAATCGGAGCCTAGCTCCGTCACGTGTACGAGACCTTCGATGAACAGCGTATCGAGCTGCACGAACACGCCGAACGGCGTCACGCCGTTGACCATGCCGCCATATTCTTCGCCGAGCTTGTCGCGCATGAAGTAGCACTTGAGCCACGCTTCGACGTCGCGCGAGGCTTCGTCGGCGCGGCGCTCGTTGGCCGAGCAGTGCAGGCCGAGTTCTTCCCAGATCCCGACGTCCGCGGCCGCCTTCTTGCCATGCTCGGCCTCGTCGGCCTGCTGCATGGCGCGCGCGCGCGGCGACAGCGCGGTGTTGAGCTCGATGCCGTGCGGCACGGTCGGCACGTACTTCTTGCCCGCGAGTACGGCGTAGATCGCACGGTGCGTGAGCAAGTCCGGATAGCGGCGGATCGGGCTCGTGAAATGCGCGTACGCATCGTAGGCGAGGCCGAAGTGGCCGATGTTTTCCGGGCTATAGACGGCTTGCTGCATCGAGCGCAGGACCATCGGCTGCAGCATCTGCGCATCGGGCCGGTCGCGGATCTGCGCCATCAACGCCGCGTAATCGCTCGCATGCGGTGTTGCGCCGCCGCCGAGCGTGAGGCCCACCCCGCGCAGGAACGAGCGCAGGTTTTCGAGCTTCTCGGCGGTCGGACCCGCGTGCACGCGGTAGAGCGCCGGCTGCTTGTTGCGCTTGAGGAAGTCGGCCGCGCACACGTTCGCGGCCAGCATGCATTCCTCGATAAGCTTGTGCGCGTCGTTGCGCGTGCGCGGCAGAATCTGCTCGATCTTGCCTTGCGCGTTGCAGACGATGTAGGTCTCGGTCGTGTCGAAATCGATCGCGCCGCGCTTCTGGCGCGCGGCGGACAGCGCCTTGTACACGCCGTAGAGGTTCTGCAGTTCGGGCAGCAGATTCGCGCGCTTGGCCGCTTCGGGACCCTTGGTGTTGGCCAGGACCGCCGCGACTTCCGTATAAGTCAGGCGCGCGGCCGAGTGAATCACGCCCGGATAGAACTGGTATGCCTTGATCTCGCCGCGCGCGGTGATGATCATGTCGCAGACGAGCACGCAGCGATCGACGTGCGGATTCAGCGAGCACAGGCCGTTCGACAGCTTCTCGGGCAGCATCGGGATCACGCGGCGCGGGAAGTACACCGAGGTGGTGCGCTCCATGGCGTCGGTGTCGAGCGGGCTGCGGGGTTGCACGTAATGCGAGACGTCGGCGATCGCCACGAGCAAGCGGTAGCCGTCGCCGCGCCCGACCTTAACCGGTTCGCAATAGACGGCGTCGTCGAAGTCGCGCGCATCCTCGCCGTCGATCGTGACGAACGGCACGTCGCGCAGATCGACGCGATAGCGCAGATCGGCCGGACGGACCTTGTCGGGCAGGGCGGCGGCTTCGTCGAGCGCGCCCTGGCCGAATTCATGCGGCACGCCATACTTGCGCACCGCTATCTCGATTTCCATACCCGGATCGTCGATGTCGCCGAGCACTTCGACGACACGGCCGAGCGGCTGCGAATGGCGGCTCGGGAAATCGGTCAGCTCGACCACCACCACTTGGCCGACCTTGGCCTTCTTGGTGTTTTGCGTGATCAGGATGTCGTGGCCGATGCGCTTGTCTTCGGGCGCGACGATCAGCGCGCCGTTCTCGTTGAGCAGGCGGCCGATTACGCGCTTGTTGGCGCGGTCGGTGACTTCGACGACGTGCCCTTCGGGGCGGCCGCGGCGATCGTAGCCGACGATGCGCGCGAGCACGCGATCGTTGTGCATGACCTTCTGCATCTCGGCGTTCGGCAGGAACAGATCGTCCTGTCCGTCGTCGCGGATCAGAAAGCCGAACCCGTCCCGATGGCCTTGCACGCGGCCTGCCACGAAATTGGACGGATGCGTCAATTGATAATGGCCGCGCTTGTCGAGCCGAATCTGGCCGTCTCGCTCCATCGCGGCTACGCGCCGGAAAAAGCCTTCGCGTTCCTGGCGCTTGATGGATAGGGCTTCTGCCATGTCGTTGGCAGCAAGCGGTGCGTCGCTGGTGCGTAGCACTCCGAGAATTTCTTCACGACTCGGAATCGGATACGGATATTTATTAGTCAAGGGCTTGTCGATGATTGGTCTCGCGACGTACGTAACGGAGGTGGCGACGGCAAGCGTCCTCCGGGCATTCTATCACCGGCGCGCGCGGGGATTCATGTTGCTGCACCAATTTGTAAGATGTGAATGTTAGGTACGCGCCAGGTGCGCAGGCGCGCGCGAAGCGGGGG
>CAUPOD010000359.1:0-3597 GCA_963512745.1 uncultured Burkholderia sp.
CAGATAAGCGGCGAGGCGCGGCGACGCGAGCCACGGCGCGCCGGCCGGCGGCTCGGTGAACAGCCGGTAGCAGCGCCATACGAGCCGGTCCGGCGCGAACGGCGAACGCGCGGGCACCGGCAGCACGCGTCCGATCTGTTCCCACAGCCACTGCGCCAGATAGCTGAAACGCACCTGCGCGCAGACGCCGTCGCGCGCCGCGATGTCGAGTTCGAGGCGGCGCCGCAGCGCGGCGCTCGGCACCACGATCTGCGGCGCGTCCCACGGCCCGAGCGGCTCGGCCGCTAGGTGATCGAGCATGGCCGCGGCCAGCGTTTCATGGCGATTCGAATAGAAGAGATGAAGCATGGAGATCCGCACGTTGCCGCGCGCGCCTGCCCAGGCGCCGCGGTAGGCAAGCATAACAAAGCCCGCGCGAACGAGGCTGACTTGCACCACTGCATGCACGTCCGCGCGAATCTTCCGCGCACCCCGTCTGACGGCGCCGGAAATGCGCTAGACTGCCGCCCAACTCATATCGTTAGCAGTCGCCGTCCCCCCGTACGCCGCTCGAGCCATGCGCTACTCCAGCGAAATCAAGAAATTCCTCTACAGCCAGTATTTTCTAGGCGGCTTGCGCATCGCGATCGGCATCTCGCTGCCGACGGTGTTCTGCCTGCTCGCGTTCCCGGGCCGCGACTTCGGCTTCACGGTCGCCACGGGCGCGCTCGGCGCGTGCGCCGTCGATATGCCGGGGCCCCTCAAGTACAAGCACAACGAGATGCTCGTGTGCAGCGTGATCGGCTTCTTCGCCGCGCTCGCGACGGGCCTCGCGACGCCGCACCTGTACACGCTATGGCTCACGATCGTGCCGCTCACGTTCGTGCTGTCGCTGATCGTCGTGTACGGCAAGCGTTGGCCGCAGATCAGCTTCGCCACGCTGTTCATGATGGTGATGACGCTCGACGACAAGCTCAGGCCGATGCAGGCGCTGATCAACGCAACGCTGATGTTCGCGGGCGGCCTTTGGTACACGTACTGGTCCACGCTGGCCTCGACGGTTCAGGCGCGGCGCATCGAGCGCCAGGCGCTGGCCGAGAGCCTGTTCGCGTGCGTCGACTATCTGCAGGCGAGCGCCGAGTTCTACGAACCCGACGCGAATCTCGACGAGTGCTACCGCCACCTCGTCACCCAGCAGATCCTCGCGATCGAGACGCAGGAAACCGCGCGCGAGATCGTGCTGCGCAACCTGCCCAAGCTGCGCAGCGGCGAGCTCGATCCGCAGCGCATGGAAATGTTCAACCTGTTCATCAACAGCGTCGATCTGCACGAGATGTTCGTCGGCGCGCATACCGACTACCGCCTCGTGCGCGAGGTGTTCGGCGATTCGGATCTGCTGGTGTTCTACCGCGATCTGCTGCGCAAGGCCGCCGCCGAACTCGAGGAAATCGGCTTCGCCGTGCTCGAACGCCGCGCGCCCGAGCTGCGCATCAGCGTCAAGGCCGAGCTGCGCGCGATCGAGTACGAGATCGAGCTGATGCGCAAGCAGCACCTGCGCGAGACCCAGGCCGAGGCATACGCGTCCGTGCTGTCGACGTTCCGCCGCATCTGGAGCGCGACGCGCCTGATCGAACGCATGCGCCGCAATCTGTGCGACAGCGAAGCGGGCAAGATCCCCGAGATCAAGATCGACCACGCGCTGCGGCGCTTCCTCGAACCGCGCCGCGTGTCGCCGGGCCTGATCTTCTCGAACCTGACGCTGAGTTCGCCGAGCTTCCGCCATGCGCTGCGCGTGACGATCGCGGTGGCGGTCGGCTTCGCGCTCGGGCACCTGCTGCCGCTCACGAATTCGTATTGGATCGTGATGACCTGCATCATCATCCTGAAGCCCGGCTATTCGCAGACCAAGCAGCGCAACCGGAGCCGGATTCTGGGCACGCTGATCGGCTGCGCGCTGACCGTCACGCTGATCCTGACCGTCAAATCGCACGTGCTGCTGCTCGCGGTGATGTTCGTGGCGATGATCCTCAGCTACAGCTTCCTGCTGTTCAACTACATGGTCAGCGTGGTGTTCACGTCGGCGTTCGTGCTGCTGATGTTCCACCTGCTCGCGCCCGGCAATCTGCACATCATCCGCGAGCGCGCGATCGACACCGCGCTCGGCTGCCTGATCGCCGTGCTCGCGAACCGGCTGTTCCCGTACTGGGAATACCGCGCGATCGGCAAGCTCGTCACCACGCTGATCGGGGCCGTGCGCCGCTGCCTCGAAACCGCGGCGGCCGGCGCGCGCGAACCGGCCGCGCTGACCACGCCCGACGACAACTACGGCTACCGCCTCGCCCGCAAGCAGATGCACATGGCCTTCGCCAATCTGGGGCAGGCGTTCCAGCGCATGATGATCGAGCCGAAGGCGCATCAGCGCTTCGTGCCGGAACTCTACGACCTGCTCGTGCAGACCCACATCCTCGGCGCGCAGATCACGGCCGCGGCGCCGCTGCTGCGCAGCAGCGCCGATGCCGGACCGGGGCCGCGCAACGCGCTGGAAGCCTGCCTGGAAACGATCGAGGATTATCTGGGCCGCGCGCAGGCGGGGCTCGCGCCGCCCGACGACGTGCTCGAAGTCACGCAGCGCGTCTCGCACGATCTCGACAAGATGGTCGTGGCGGCCGAGGACGACGCGCGCGCGGCCGTCCACGATACCGACACCGACGAGATCCACGACCTCAAGGTGCTCGTGCATCAGTGCAAGCAGATGTTCACGGCCGCGGTGCAGATCCGCAAGGACGCAGGGGCGATCCGGTTGCCGGCGTAGAACCCAAACGCCCCTGCGCGGCGCCTTCGGCTTGCTGCCCCCCGAGCCTTGGGGGCCGTTTTTGCCTTGAGGCGGCTCGCCCGCAAAAATCCCCAAAAAAAACGCCGCGGATAACCGCGGCGTAAACCGAGTTCTAGCGATTCCGAGGGCATACTAGAACTGTAAAACACGGCGCCTGGAAGCCGTTCTGCGGCACGCCGGGCATGCGCCCTGCGGCGCCCGGCCCCGCCCCAAACGGTAGGCTTACGGGTCATTTTTTCCGAACACATAAAAATAGTCAAGAATAATGAGGTGAATTTACTGATTTCACGCGTTTTGCGTGTGCAGACACCGCCTGTGTCGCCTCGATTCCGCCTACACTGAGAACTAACGCATCCCGCCCCGACGGATCTAGCCAGGAGAGCCCGATGTCGATGAAGATTCTGCTGATCGGCGCGTCCGGCCGCACCGGCCGCGCACTGGCCGACCTGCTGCTGGAGCAGCCGGCTTTCTCGTTGACGGCGCTCGTGCGTCGTCCCGACTACCACCTGCCCGGCGCGCACGTGGTGGTCGCCGACCTCAACCAGGACTTTTCCGCGGCGTTCGCGGGCGTGACCCACGTGATTTACGCGGCGGGCTCGGCCGAGAACGAGGGCGCCGCCGAGGAAACCGCGATCGACCGCGACGCCGTCATACGCTGCGCCGATTACGCGCTCGGACATCACGTGCAGCAGCTCGTCGTGATCAGCTCGCTGACCGCGTATTGGCCTGAGGACGCGCCGCCGCCGCTGCGCCACTACTCGGAAATGAAGCGCGCCGGCGACGAT
>CAUPOD010000360.1:0-3588 GCA_963512745.1 uncultured Burkholderia sp.
CCCCCGCGCTCAACTCAATAGGAGGACATCATGCAATCCGACCCTAGCATCATGTTCGACGCTTGCCAGACGGACGACGAATCGGCCGACGAGGACTTAGCTACGGCCGTTTGTCTCGATGTCGCGACGGGCCAAGTGACGTTCCACGCAGCCTGGGCGGTTGCGACCGACGCGTCTGCCGATAACGCTCGGTACTCGCTCGTGCTTGCCCTCGATCAAAGCACGCTGGAACGCTACGCCGATCTAGACGACCGTGCGCGGATGCGCGTGCGCGTGCTGCTGCACGAAGCCGCGCAGGACCTGCTCAAGCGCCCGTTCCGCAGGAACGGGACGCGGAGGCTGACCGTCGAACTGACCGACGCGATGCTCGACGCGGCGCTATATCTGCAATGACGGCGGCGTGTGCGGGGCGAGCCCGCGGCCATCGATTAAAGGAGCTACCCATGCATGTGACGTTTCCCGACACGCGTCCGGAATTCGACGGCGCCGCGTTACGCATACGCTTCCTCGCCGATATCGACGGCGAGTTGACCGTCTGCGCCGTTACCGCCGAGGCGCTCGAAGATCATTTCGGCGCGGACTCGGCGCTGGAAAGCGATTTGCGCGCCGCGTTCGAGCGCGGGCGCGCGCGTATCCACGCCGCTTGCGTGAAGCAACTAGCGGACACCACGGACGGCGTCGTACTGCACAGCGGTTATTTCCGCAAACACGAGATCTAACTGCGTGCCGAGCGGCCGAAGCGGACGTTACGGCTCAGCCGCCGCAATCAAAAATATCGATAATTTGCATTATGTTAAATGATGTGCGCGAACAAAAGCCCGCACATGGCGGGCTCGCCCACACTGCGTCCTTGCAGACGGCGTGGCTCCCGCGCCTTTTCGGCGCGGCCTTACCTTACTTCAAGACCACCGGCACCTGGAAATACTTCGCGGCCAGGCGGTCGAGCGTGCCGTCGGCCTTCAACTGCTTGATGGCCTGGTTCAGTTCGGCCTTGAGCGCGGTGTCGTCCTTGCGCACGCCGAGGCCGATACCGACGCCGAGCAGCTTCGGATCGCTCACGACCGGGCCCGCGAACGCGAAACCGGCGCCTTGCGGACGCCCCAGGAAGCCCGTCGCAGCGGCTTCGGCGTCCTGGAACGAGGCGTCCAGACGCCCCGAGCTCAAGTCCGCATAAATCTGATCCTGGCTCTGGTACGAGACGATGTTGACGCCGGCCGGCGCCCACTTGGCCTTCGCATAGGTTTCCTGGATCGTGCCCTGCTGCACGCCGATCTGCTTGCCCTTCAGCGACGCGGCGGTCGGCAGCAGCCCGCTGCCCTTCTTCGCGATCATCTGGCTCGGGATCGAATAGATCGGATCGGTGAAGTCGATCGCTTGCAGACGCTGATCCGTGATGCTCATGTCCGAGTTGATCACGCTGAACTTGCGCGCGTTGAGCGCGGGAATCAGGCCGTCGAAGTCGTTCTCGACCCACGAGCACTTGGCTTGCAGCTTCGCGCAGATGGCGTTGCCGACGTCGATGTCGAAGCCCTGCAACTGGCCGCTCGCCGATTTCGATTCGAACGGCGCGTACGAAGCTTCCAGGCCGAAGCGGATCGGTTTGATGTCGGCCGCATGCGCGACGCTCGCCGCACCCGCCGCGACGCACAGCGCAATCGCGGCCAGCTGGTTCAGATTCTTTTTCATGCTATGTCTCTTCCTTGTATTGTGGCGCGCGGGGGTGGTTCGCACGCAGAGCGAGAATCACCGAGTTCACCCCGCGCCTCAATCGAGGCAACGCGCCATGCTGCTCTGCATCAACCCGTGGGTCGGGCGCGTATTATGCCGCGAAACTTGTCTAGACGGCAGCGAGGCGCGCAAACCGGGCGCGGGCGCCGCCGGCGCCCGGCGCAAAGATGTAAGTAGATGTCGTGGCTGCGCAAACGCGCGCGGCGCGAAATGCGCGTTTGGCGGGCGGCCCGGCGATGCTCAGGCGAGCGTGGCCAGCGTCTCGGCGGTGGTGTCGACGACCAGCAGCCCGGCGCGCAAGCCCGGTTTTACGCCGGGATTCGGGAATACGATGCGCTCTTCGTCGTGCGCGACGACGTATTGGTAGCTGCCGTCGCGCGCGAGCAGCGTGCCGCGCGCGAACGGCGTGAAGTTCGCGACGTCGGCGGCGACGTATAGCTCCAGCGCGTCGCTCTGCTTGGTGATCTGGCCGATCACCGTGAAGACTTGCGGCAGCGGTGCATCAGATGCGGCCGCATCGCCCGCCACGAGCCGGCGCACGGCCTGGTCCGCGGCGGCGAAGCGCGTCAGGTCGTTTTCCCCGAAGCGCCGCACCTTGCCGAGTTCGAGCGTGCACGCGAGCGCGCCGCACGCGTCCGCCGTATAGAACGAATAGGTCGAACCCTTCTCGGTGTGGATCAGCGTCGCGGGGGCGCGCGCGTCGGCGAGCCAAGCGAACAGCGCGCGCTAAGGCGGCGCCCCCCTATGCGGCAGCAGCGCGAACTGCTCGAATGCCGATGCGCGGATCGCGGTGTGCATGTCGAGATGCCAGCGCTTGCCGGGCGCCGCGGAAGCTTCGGCGAAGAATGCCTGCGCCGCCGCTTCGAGTTGCGCGGCGCGCGGTGCCTCCCTGCTCTGCGGCACCTTCGCATGATGGCCGCCGAACAGGCGGTTCAGATCGTCGTCGAGGTAGCGTCGCGCATCGCGCATCGCGGCTACGTTGCCGAGCGCGACGAGCAGCCGGCACGCAAGCGGCAGACGGCCGCCGGCGATATCGGCCACCATCCGCGACAGCAGTTCGATCGGCGCGGTCTCGTCGCCGTGCACGCCGGCCGAGAGCAGCACGCTCGGCGCGTCGGCGGGCAATGCGGCCGGTTCGAGCTGCAGCAGGCCGTCGCCGAGCCAGGTCCAGCGCAGGCCAGGGGCGTCGAGCCGCCCTGCTGCCCTTCCCGCCGCGGGCCGTTCGCCCGCGAGCGTGTACGCGAGAAAATCCGCGAGCAGCGGCTCAGCGCTGGAAATCATAGAGCGAGCCGAGGCCGAGGATGCGCGTCAGTTCGTCGAGCGCCGTGCGCGACTCCATGAGCAGCGCGGGGTCGACCAGATCGGCCGGCGCGAGGCGGTCGCGGTAGTGGCGCTCGATCCATTCGTCGAGGCGCGCGAACAGCGCGTCGTTCATCCACACGCTCGGCGCGACGGCCGTGCGCTCCGCGTCGGTCAGCGCGACGCGCAGGCGCAGGCAGGCCGGGCCGCCGCCGTTCTTCATGCTCTCGCGCAGATCGAATACGAGCACTTCGCTGATCGGGCCCGCCGCCGACGGCAGCTGGTCGAGATAAGCGGCGACGCGCGCGTTCTCGCGGCATTCCTGCGGCACCACGAGTACCTGCGACCCGTCGGCGCGGCTCAGCAGCTGGCTGTTGAACAGATACGACGACACCGCGTCCGCCACGCTTACCTGCGCATCGGGCACCTCGATCACGTCGAACGGCGCGCCAAGCGCCGCGAGTTTCGCGCGTAGTTCGTCGTACACGCCCTGCTGCGCGACGAACGCATGCTCGTGGCAGAACAGCGTGCTGCGGTTGCCGACCGCGATCACGTCGTTAT
>CAUPOD010000361.1:0-3578 GCA_963512745.1 uncultured Burkholderia sp.
GCCCTTGACGGCCTTCGCGGCCGACGCGTTGTAAGTGTCGATATGACCGCCGAAGCGCGGCGGGCGCGCGACGAGCGCGACCTTCATGCCCGGCAGCCGCCAATCCGCGCCGTACGGCATGGTGCCCGCGAACGCGCCCGCGGCATCGAGGCGCGGCGTGGGCGTGCCGATCAGGCGGAACTGCGACGGATCCTTCAGCGCGACGTGCTCGGGCACGGGCAACGCCATCGCGGCCGGCGCGAGTTCGCCGTAGGTCGCGCTGCGGGTGCCGCACGTGACGACGCTGTTGGCCGTCTGGCATGCGGCCGGATCGACGTTCCAGCGCCGGGCCGCGGCGCCGACCAGCATCGCGCGCGCACGTGCGCCGAGCTCGCGGTATTGCGTGAACGAATGATTGAGCGAGGTCGAGGCGCCCGTCATCTGGGTGTCGAACACGGGGTCCTTGTAGGGCTCGCCGGCCGGTGCGAGCACTGTGCGCACGCGGCTCCAATCGGCGTCGAGCTCGTCGGCGAGCGCCATTGGCAGCGCGGTGTTGATGCCTTGGCCCGATTCGAGCCGGTTCACGGCGATGGTCACGGTGTTGTCGGGCGCAATGATCAGGAACGCATGCGGCGCCGACGGCGCCTCGGCGCTCGCGCCTTGGGCGCGGACCAGCGCGGGCGCGATGCCGAGCGCGAGGCAGCCGCTCGACATCAGCGAGAGTTTGAGAAAGCTGCGGCGGCCGGGCGCCACGGCTTGGGCCGAGGCCGGGTCGGCCGGATGCGCGGGGGCGGTGCGGCCCGGCGCGGCGAAATCGCGGTTACGCATGGGGGTCTCCGGTGAGGCTCAGGCAAGCGCGCGCGGCGTCGTGGATCGCGGCGCGTATGCGCTGATAGGTCGCGCAGCGGCACAGGTTGCCGGACATCGCGGCGTCGATGTCGGCGTCGCTCGGCGCCTTGTTGCCGCGCAGCAGGCCGACGGCGCTCATCATCTGGCCGCTTTGGCAATAACCGCACTGCGCGACGTCGTGTTTGAGCCATGCGTCGCGCACGGCTTTGCCGACCGCGTCGTCTGCGATGTGCTCGCAAGTCGCGACCTGCGCGCCGGCCGCCTCCGCGACGGTGACCGCGCAACTGCGCGCGGCCTGGCCGTTCAGATGTACGGTGCACGCGCCGCATGCGCCCACGCCGCAGCCGTACTTGGTGGCCGTGAGGCCGAGGTTGTCGCGTAGCGCCCAGAGCAGCGGCGTGGATGGATCGGCATCGAGGTTCTCGAGCTTGCCGTTGATGTTCAGCGTGACCATTGCACAGTTCTCCTTATGGCATGGGATCGCACTTACGCCGTTGCGTATGCCTGGAAGCATTGAAGCGCATTAAACCAGGTTAATGCAAATGTTTGAGTGGCTAGATTTCCATAATTTACATTTCTTAATACTCTGAGTTTTTAATGCAACTGGAATCGATGAATGTGTTGTTACGGTTGATTACCGATTATAGATTCCGGAATGTGAGTGTTTTTTAAAGTGAGATGTTAATCGGCATGTTCAATCTGTGTATTGTATTTGAAAGGTTGTTGAGTTTTGTGGAAATTAGGGTCGATGGCTGGTCAGCGTCATTGAGAGATGCATATATTTCGGTAAGCGTATCGCTGTACTCGCCGTTTTATAGGGTTTTCCAGGTGGTACTCGGCCGGTCGGAAAAATTCAAGAATGAAGTTTAGAGGGATTATGTTAGGTGGGTGACCCGCTAAATTGGACGAATCGGATCTGCTCGATGAAGGCTTTTTGACAGATTCCTTTCTAATCGTCGTGCCCACTCGGAATGTTTGTCTTCATGATTTTATTTGTCTGTTCTGAGGTTGAGATTTATTTACCGATGCGCGATGTGTAAATTTTTCTTATCCGGAAAATTAACTGCGTGTTTTGAGAATAAATTTCCGGTTTTGTAGGATTTGGATCGGTTGCCGCATGAATGTGGCTTGCTTCTAATTAGTAGTCCATATTTATGTAGGCAATCGGATTTTGCTGCAGGCGGCGTCTGCGTTGCCGATTCACTCGGAGTATCAAACATGCGTATGCATAACGTGGGTCCCAAGAAGAGCGATGCTCGCCAGAAACTTTTCGCGCCGACCGGCGTGCTGATCGCATTGATCGGCGCCGGGGTGATTCCGGTGGATGCGTTGGCGAGCTGCACGGCGATCGGGACCGCCGTCACTTGCACGGCGACCACGAACAACTACTCGAACGGCGCCAACAATTTGATCGTGACGGTCGCGCCCGGTGCGACCGTGTCGGCCACGCCGTCGCTTTTACCTGGCGCCGCGCTTTCGCTGACGGGCAGCGGGGTCACGCTGATCAACGACGGCACGATCGATCCGGCGTTGAACGGTTTGATCGCGGCACAGACCGGCGTGGTGATCGGTAACACGTTCGTGCCGACGTCCAGCGTCGTCAATGTCACGAATGCGGCCGGGGCCGTGATGAACGGATCGGCGACGGTGGTGGGCAGCGCTCCGGCGCTGGAGGTCCACAACGGCATCGGCGGCACGACCAACATTACGAATGCCGGCGCGATCGGCACGACCGCCGGGGCCGCCGCGGGGACCGCGGTGGTGACGACGGCGGGCGGCGCGCAGACCCATTTCACGAATGCGGCGGGCGGTTCGATCGGCGGGTCGGTGTCGCTCGGCGCGGTGGGCACGGCGGGCGCGGGCAATACGTTTTCCAATGCGGGTTCGGTGACGGGCAACGTGTCGCTGGGCGGCGGGCTCGGCTCGGTCAACACGTTCGATGCATTGGCGGGGTCGTCGGTCAGCGGGAGCGTCAATGGCGGCGCGGGCGGCGTCAATACGCTGAACCTGCAGCAGAACGCGGCCACGGGCACGTCGGCCGGTTCGATCGCGATCAACAACTACGGAAACTTCGCGGATCTCGCGGTGCAGAGCGGGACGTGGAGCATCAACGGCGCATCGAGCGTCTCGCATGCCGCGCTCGAGGGCGGCACCGCGATCATCGGGGCAGCCGGGTCGCTCGGAACGGGTGCGATTACCGCTACGGGCGGTACGCTCGAGGCGGCCGCGGCGGGACTGAATCTCGGCAATGCCGTGACGCTCGGCACGGGCGGTTTGACGGTGGCCGGCGGCAACGGGTTCGCGCTGTCGGGCGCGATCGACGGTGCCGGCGCACTCACGCATAGCGGCGGCGGGGCGCTGACGCTCGGCGGCGCCAATACGTATACGGGCGGCACGAACTTGACGGGCGGCGGCGAGTTGCTCGCGGGCACGGGCGCGGCGCTCGGCACGGGGGCGCTCAACGTCGGCGGTGCCGGCGGCGGCCTCGCCGTGAACGTGGCGGGCACGCAGCTCGGCAACGCCGTCAATCTCGGCGCGGGCGCGAGCCTGAATTTGAACGGCGCGAACGCATTGGGCTTGTCAGGGACGATCGGCGGCGCAGGCGGCCTGGCGCAGACGGGCGCGGGTGTGACGACGCTGAGCGGCGCGAATACGTTCACCGGCGGCGTCGCGTTGAGCGGCGGCGGCCTGCTTGCCGACAGCGCGGGCGCGCTCGGGACCGGCGCGTTGAACCTGAGCGGCGCGGGCGG